>DBPM01000038.1:0-6901 GCA_002304845.1 Candidatus Shapirobacteria bacterium UBA1420 | reverse complement strand
CACTAAAATTATGGCTCCAATTGACTTAAATACTGAAGGTTATCGTTTTGCCACCGCGACTGGATTGGCAATGAGGGAGAATAAATGAAACTAGGCAGTAGCGCTAATTTGAATTTATTGCCAAGTCAAGCTAAGTTTCAGGCGGACCGGATGAAGTTACAAAAAAAATTGAGGCAGTATCTTTTAGTGGCGGTGGTGATTTGGGTAAGTGTGGGTATTTTAACCTTAGCTTTAAATTTAGTGTTTAATTTTAGATTAAAGCATGAAGAAAAAAAATATAACCAGATTATAACGACGTTGAAAAGTATGGATCAGGAAATTGCTTTAAGTCAATTAATTAAATACCGGATTAAAGTCTTGGGAGAGGTTTTAAAGGAAAGATTTGAATATTCGACGGCTTTTGAAACGATTAATGGTTTATTTTCAGAAAAAGCGAGTTTGGGTAAATTTAATATGGATGCTAACAAGGCGTTTGAGATTGAGGTGTTGGCTAATAATCAGGAAACATTAGATTATATTGAAAACCGAGTTAGGAGGATTAATGAGGGTGAAGTACCTGAAGTTAGTAAAATCACCATGAAAGAGGCTGTGGTTGCAGGTAATTCCTGGACAGTTAATATGGAGGTAGTACTAAAATGAAACTAGATTTAAAGTTACCGGACAAATTGTTTGGACAGGATTCGAGATTATTGATAGTGTGGGTTGAGCCTTTGGTAGTTGGATTGCTTATTCTGATAACAACTTTGGGTTTAATTGTACCTAAATTATCTTTAGTAACTGAAAAAAACGATCAGATTAAATCAGTTATAGCTAAGAGTAAGGAAGCTAATGAAAAAATAGCTTATTTACAGGCAATGGACAGTGAAGTTATTAAAGGGCAGACAGACAGGTTGGGTCAAGGATTATTACCCCAGAGAAGTGCTTATTTGTTATTAGGAGTGGTGCGCCAGGTAGCAGGACAGTTTGATTATGTGATTGATGATTTTATGATTTCCATGATGGGTGATGTTAAAGAGTTAGAAGGTGAAGCCAGAGATAAAAAAAGTCGTTTTGACAAATTACCAATTAAAGTGTCTTTGGTTGGTCCCAAGGAAAAGTATGTGGATTTACTTAAAGGACTGGAAAGAACTTTGCCAGTTATATCTCTAAATACGGTGGAAATGAAGACATCTGCTGAGGCACAAATAGCGACGGTTGATTTAAATATGTCAGCCTATTATTTACCGGAGATGGATAGACCTAATATAGAAAAATTAGATTTGGCCGATTTGACACCAAGTAAACAGGAGTTGGATTTAATGTCACAATTGGAGCAATATCAAACTTTGAATATAGAAAGTTTTAAGGTAGATAAAAGCTTTACAGAATATCAAAGGGAAGACCCTTTTTTTACTCCTTAATTTGGAGAAGATAGCGGGTGTTAGGAAAACTTAGATTGAGAAGAGTGCGGATTGATTTAATGATTTTGCCTTCTTTACCAATAATTTGACCGACTATTTCACTGGGGGCGACAATATCTAGAATGATGACCCCATTTTCTTCTCGAGATTCAAGACTAACTTGAGAGTCATCACTTACCACTGCTTTGATGAGATATTCAGCTGAGTCTCTAATATCAGTCATATTATTGTTGATTGTCTTCAGTATTAACTACAGTTTCGGTTTGAGGTTTATCTTCTGGAGTTGGTTCTGCTTGGGGTGCTTCGTCCTGTGGTTGGTCTTTTTTGGGGGCAGTGTCGGCAACTTTTTTAGTTTTTTTCTTTTTTCGAGGATATTTATCGGGATTGAGAAGTTTATCGACACCTTCGGTGAGTTGAGCTCCGTTTTTGAGCCATTTTTCCAGTTCTTTTTTATCAATACTGAGGGTGTTAGTTTGGGCAGTGTAAAAACCTAAATCAGCAGTGATTTTGCCGTTATATTTACTGCGCACAGGAGCAACAACAATACGGAAACTGCGTTGATGAATTTTGCCGGTAGGCTTTAATTTTATTTTAAGCATAGGGCAATTATACAATAAGTGAAGCGGCTTTGGTAGCGGCATCTGATTCTGCTTTTTGTTTAGAATTACCTTGACCTTTGGCAATTAAATTTTGACCTAAAAAAACACCGACTTCAAAAGACTTGTGATGATCAGGACCAGATTCTTTGAGAGTTTGATAATGGGGAGTGACTCCCCTTTTGGCTTGGGCGATTTCTTGAAAAACACTCTTAGGATCTTTGTAAATTTCTTTTTTGGATAAAATCATCAGACTTTGGAGTAAAAATTTGTCTAAAAACAGGTCCAAAGCCTTTTGACCACCATCCAGAAAAATGGCCCCACAAAGACTTTCAAAAGTGTCGGCTAAAAGCGAGTGATTTTGGCGACCGCCATGAGCTTCCTCACCATGACTTAAAAAGATGTAATCGCCTAAATTAAAAGTAGCGCCGATTTCGGCTAAATTGTTGGTACAAACTAAAAGACTTCTAAGATTGGTCAGAGAACCCTCATTAAAATCAGGAAAGAGAGTGAATAATTTTTGAGAGCTCCAACTTTCTAAGAGGGCATCGCCTAAAAATTCCAATCTTTCGTTATTTTCAGAGAGTTGTTTATTTTCATTTAAAAAAGAGCGATGGGTCAAGGCTAGTTTTAGCAGTGATTCATCTTTAAATTGATAGTTAATTTTTTTTTGAAGTTGAGAGAGGGACATGAGTTTTTAAAATTTTACCTAGAACAGCATTGATAAAGGACGGTGAAGAATTGTCGCCGAATTCTTTGGCAATTTCAATCGCCTCGTCAATCACCACTTTGGGTGGAGTGTCCGGTTGATGTAATAATTCATAAAGAGAATAGCGCAGAATAGCCAACTCAACTTTGTTGATTTGGTCCACCGGCCATTTGGGAGCGGCTTTGGAAATCAGTTTGTCGATTTTAGTTACTTGCTGAGTAATCGGCTCAATTTGAGGATCCTGGATATTGCCAGCTAGGTTCCAAGCAAACAAGGACTGAATTAATTCAATTCTTTTTTGGTGCCGGGGGTCGAGCTTATTTTTCACTTATTACAATTTTTGCAGATAAAACCGGGCATTTTTGGTTGTCCACAGTTTTTGCAAGTAGTTAGTTTGGTTAATTTGGGAGCTTTGATGGCAGCACGGCGTTTGCCTTGACGGCGAGAGCTGGGCCAATGTTTAGGTAAGGCGGTCATATGCGGATATTATACAAGTTTCAATTTAGATTGCCAATAATTTGACGATTAGTAATTTGAGGAAATTTAATATTGGGGTGTTGTTGGAGGAGTTGGTGATAGAGTTTTTGAGCGGTGGCGATTTTGGTGGTGGAGGTGATGTCGGCCAGTTTGACTGAAGGGAAACCATGTTGGAGAGTGGAAAAAACTTCACCGGGACCTCGGATTTTTAGGTCAAATTCGGCAATTTTGAAACCGTCGTGATGACGAACAAAGAAATTGAGGCGACGATTGACAGTGTCATTGTCTTCATCATTGAAGAGGTAACAATAACTTTGTTGACTCCCCCGCCCGACTCGACCACGAAGCTGGTGAAGTTGAGAGAGACCAAAACGTTGAGCCGACTGAATAATAATGGTGGTAGCGTTGGGAAAATCAATACCCACTTCGATAATAGGGGTGGTGATTAAAATATTAATTTTGTTGACGGCAAAATTTTTGAGAATTTTTTGCCGCTCTTCACTTTTAGTTTTACCGTGAATTAAGGCTAAATTTAGATCAGGGAAGATTTTTTGAAGAGAACTATATTCTTTGGTGGCGGCTTTAATACTTTGCATACTTTCTGACTCTTCAATAAAAGGACAGAGAATGAAGGCTTGAGTGTGGCGATTCTGGATATCCTGATTTAACCAGCGATAACAGTCTTGAATTTTATGTTGAGGCACCAAAAAACTTTTAATTGGTGGACTTTTTTGAGGAATTTTTTCCAGGGTTGATAATTGCAGGTGGCCTAAAAGTGTCAAAGAAATGCTTCTGGGAATGGGAGTGGCCGAGAGGGTGAGAGTGTGGACAGAATCATTTTCTTTTAAAAAGGCACGTTGTTTAACCCCAAATTTATGCTGTTCATCAATAATTAACAGTCCCAGATGAGGTAAGATTGATTCTTTTTTAAACAAAGCGGCATGAGTGGCAATAATAATTGAGTTTTTGGGAATTTTTTTGGGTAACTGATGTTGATTGGTGAGTAAATAAACTGGATATTGGGGTAAAAATTTTTTGAAGGTAGCAAAATGTTGTTGGGCCAAAATAGAGGTAGGGGCCATGAGGAGAGTTTTTTTTTGATTTTTAGAAGTGAGATGGGCAGCCAAGAGTGCCAGAATAGTTTTACCGGAGCCGACATCACCGGCCAAGAGTCGGTTCATGCTTTGAGTCGGGTTCAAAAGATCGCTTTTAATTTCTTTCCAGGCTATTTTTTGACTGGGAGATAGGGAAAAAGGTAGGGATTTGATGAGGGCGGCGGAAGAATAATTTTTCAGAACAAAACGAGGTGGAGAAATATTTTTTTGTTGAGATAAGAGGGTAAAATATTCGTCTAGTTCTAGTCTTTTTTTAGCGGCCTGGAGTTGATTGAGATTTTGAGGAAAATGAATATTTTTAAGAGCACTTTTAAGGTCTAAAAGAGAGTGTGCTTGTAAAAAGTCTGCTGGAAGTGGATCGCGGAGATTTTTGGTGAGATAGTCAAAGTGGAGACTGAGATGTTTTCTAAACCAAGCACTGTTTAAACCTTCGGTTTCCGGGTAAATTGGCAGGATTTGATTAGTATTGAAGGGCCCGGAGAGAGGGTTAAAAATTGTGAGTTTGTTTTTATAAAGAGTGGGGGTGCCGGCAAAGGCAAAAGACTCCCCGACTCTGAATTTAGAAGAGAGATAGCTTTGATTAAAAAAGATAATATCAATGGAGGCAGTGTGATCAGTGACAATTAATTTTTGCAGACTCTTGCCACCACGAAGATAGAGATTTTTGAAATCGCTAATTTGGGCTTTAAAGGAATGATTTTGTCCGGGACTTAGTTTATTAATGGTGGAAATATGGGAAAAATCAATATAGCGGTGAGGCAGATGATAGAGAAGATCATGATCACTATGGAGGTTGAGACGAGAGAGTTTTTCCAAGGTTTTAGGTCCGAGGCCGGGGAGAGTAAAAGTCATGGCTTATGTTATCATTATTCATGCGTCTTTTTGGTAAAAAAATTAAACGGAAGCAGTGGCAAACAGCTCTGTTAATTTTGGCTTCGGCGGGAATGTTATTATCAACTTTTTTACCGATGTTAAGTGTGTTTATAAAATGAAAAATTTTTGGGAAAAAATCAGATACAAATTGGTGATATTTTGGCGGAATTTGAAGGTGGCGGTGAAAAGTAAGCAATTTTGGTATCGATTTTTTAAGATTTTTTTAATATTGATGACCTTGGGAGTGATTTTGATAACGATTATGTTTGCCTATTACTCCAAAGATTTGCCGAGTCCTAATAATGTTGTCAGAAGGGAAGGTTTTTCCACTAGAATTTATGACCGTAATGGCAAGGTACTTTATGATTTGTTTGCTGATGCCAAGAGACAACCGGTGACCATGGATCAAGTGCCGGAGACCCTAAAAAAAGCGACGATTGCAGTGGAGGATAAAGATTTTTATAAACATCGAGGTTTCGACCCACTGACTCCTTTTAGAATTGTGAAAAATTTTTTCTATTTTAGAAAGTTGACTGGCGGTTCGACTTTAACCCAACAGTTGGTTAAGAATGTGTTACTAACTCCAGAGGTAAGTATCACCAGAAAAATCAAAGAGTTTATTTTGGCGGTTCAGATTGAGGCGAAATACAAAAAAGACGATATTTTGTTAATGTATTTAAATGAAGCCCCTTATGGAGGCATGGCTTGGGGGGTGGGGTCGGCAGCGGAACAATATTTTGACAAGTCGGTATCAGAATTGAATTTAGCAGAATCGGTAATTCTGGCTGGTTTACCGCAGCGCCCCAATGTTTATTCGCCATTTTCCAATACCCCTAACGCTTATATCAGTCGCAGTGAGCACGTATTGAGACGGATGCAGGAAGACGGTTTTATTGATGAAGAGGTAAGAAAGAGTACTTTAGAAGAAATTAAGAATTATCAATTTAGTGACAACAAATCATCGATTTCGGCACCCCATTTTGTGTTTTGGATTAAAGAGATTTTATCGGAGAGATATGGTGAGGAGGTGGCTGAGGGTGGCGGACTAAAAGTGACCACTACTTTGGATTTGGATTTACAAAATGAAGTGCAAAAGATTGTAGCTGAGGAAGTGGAGAAGGCGGAAAAACTGAAAATTACTAATGGTGCGGCGGTGATAGTTGACCCCCGAGATGGACAGGTATTAGCGATGGTCGGTTCACGGGGTTATAACAGTGACAAGACCTCGGGAGCTTTTAATGTAGTGACACAGGGTTTGAGGCAGCCGGGATCATCGATTAAACCAGTGACTTATTTAATGGGACTGAGAGAAGGTATGACAGCAGCCACTTTATTAATGGATACGCCAGTGGCTTTTCCAATTCAAGGGAGTCGGGATTATACCCCCAACAATTATACCGGTAAATTTTTAGGACCGATAAGTTTTCGGGATGCTTTGGGAAATTCTATTAATACAACGGCGGTGAAAGTGTTAGCTAAAGTGGGAGTGAAGAATTTTTTGACTCAGGCCTATGAGATGGGTTTGAAGACTTTGGAGCCGACAACTGAGAACTTGAAACGTTTTGGGTTGGCGGTGACTTTGGGAGGGGCTGAAGTGAGGATGATTGATATGGCTGGGGCTTATAGTGCTTTTGCTAACGGAGGTTTAAAAGTGGAGCCGGTGGGAATTCTTAAAGTGGAAGATAAAAATGGTCGGGTGTTGGAAGAATTTCAACCGGTAAAAGGTAAAAA
>DBPM01000036.1 GCA_002304845.1 Candidatus Shapirobacteria bacterium UBA1420 | reverse complement strand
CAGGACTTTCCTATTCCCGATAAAATTGTAAATATAAGTGTCGATAAGGTATCCGGTTATCCCAGTCATGATGGTTTTGAGAGTAAAAATGAGTATTTTATTGACGGAACTCAACCAAGTATTGCCGATCCGATTCATTTGAAATTAAAGGTTTGTCGGGATAAATTTGGGATGGCCACCCCTGAAGATGTGGCGGGAGGTAATTATGACGAAAAAGAATATTTTAATTTCAAGGAAAGCGATCCGATAAGTCAAGATGGACGTAATCGTTGGCAAGAAGGTATTGATGCTTGGATTAATACTTTACCGGATAAGAGTAAATATATAGTTCCCAGTGAGTATTGTCGAAATGATGGTACGGTGGGAGTTAGTTTTGCCGAACCTCAGGATAGACAGCAAGTAAATAATAAAAATGTCAAAGTGGTGATTAATACCAGTTCGGTAAAAAAGATTGTGGAAGTGAAATTATGGATTGACGGGGCTCAGGTTAAAACGTGGACGGAGCGACCTTTTGAAGATCATTTCCAATTGAATGACGGAGTGCATACATTGAAAGTAGAAGCGAAAGACAGAGACGGAGGTAGTGCTGACCGAGAAATTAAAATTGGGGTGAATGTACCTTGGGATTGGTCCCCTACCCCGACTAAAGCACCAGTAACTAATACTCCAGTACCGACAATTCAAATATCACCAACAATGGGAGTAACTATAACACCGACAGGGATTTAGACGATTAGATAATTAGATAAGTAGTAAGGAGTGAATTAGAGAAGATTGAAGGCGGAGAGGTGGGTTTTTTTAGCAATTTTATCATCGCAGTTGTAGTAATGGACTTGAAAAGTATAACGATATTTACCCAATTTTTGGTCATGATAGATGTCGGTGATAGTGATGTTCCAAAGAATTTTGAGACCGATAATTTTTTTATATTTTTCTAAAAGAGTTTGAGGATTAACTTTTTTATCCAAAAGAAGATTGGCATCCAAGGTAATGATTTGGGAATTGAGCTCAACGGCTGAAGTTTGAGGTGAAAATTTAGCCTGATAAGAATTAGGGTGTTTAAGGTCATCGAGAATAATTTGAGCAAAAGAATTGTTAATCTGACTCTTTAAACCAAGAGTTTCAAGATCTTTTTTAAGAATCTGTGGATTATGATGATACAAACCCAAAGCGTATTTTTCAGAGTATTTAGAAGCTTTTTTAAAATAGATTTTACCGATTTCAAAAAACTGAGGTTGTGGTAGTTTAAGGCGGCGATAGTTATCTAACTGTAGTTTGAGAGTGTCGATAAGCGAAGTTCGAAGATAGGTGTACTCACTATTGATACTATTTTGAGTGCGAACAGCGTTTTGATCGCCAGGTTTAGAGACTAGTGGCCAAGTGAGAACTTCATCGTAACCGAGTTGTTTAAGTTGATCTTTAAGATAGTCAATGGTATATAGAATTTTTGGGGTAATATCGGTAACTTTTTTGTGACTTAAGGGTTGATTAACCGGAATATTTTGATAACCCCAAAAACGAAGAATTTCATTGGCAACACCCTCTGGATTAGTAATATCGGGACGCAGAGTGGGAATCAGACCTTGATGAATATTTAATTTTTTTAAAGTTTTGTTAATAAAAGTGTGGGGTACTTTCAAAGCACTGATTTGGAAAACTAAGTCCGGAGAGAAATCAATTTTTAAAGGTTTTTTAATGTGAGGATAATAATCAAAGAGTTGAGAAGTAATTTGACCTCCACAGATATCCAAGACTAAATTAACGAGATGAGAAAAGGCTAAAGGAATGAGATTAGGATCAAGTTGTTTTTCCAGACGAGTGGCGGCTTCGGTTTGAGATCGAAGTAAACAACGGTTTTGGCGAACAGTGGTGGGATTATAAATAGCCATTTCTAGAATTACTTCCTGACTGTGAGTGTCGATAGCCGCATTTTGACCACCCCAGAAAGAAAGACTGAGAGCTTGAGTGGGATTGTTAATCATTAAAATACTTTTATCGAGAATGAGTTTACTTTTATCCAGAGTGATAAATTCTTGGTAACCGGGATTAAGTTGCCAAAGGAGATGGTCGCCTGATTTGCGAGTGTCGAAAGCATGGGCGGGAATGGAGTAAAGTAGCATAATGTAATTAGTCAAGTCGACAACAGGATTAATAGAATGAAGACCGTGGAGTTTAAGAAAATTTTTAAGCCAGGGGGGAGAAGAAGTGTTTTTAAGGCCGGTAATTTTCAGAGCTTGGATACGAGTGACGGTGTCGGTGGTAACTTGAATAGGTAAAGGAGTGGAGGTGGTTTGAAGAGGTGAAATATCAGCCTTTGTTAATTCAAGATCATAGAGAACAGAAAGTTCCTTGGCTAAACCGTAATAACCTAAACAGTCACCACGATTAATTTTAATATCCAAATCAAAAACAATTTCTTGACCAATTTTTTCGTAAAAATTACAAAAGTGGCCGATAAGAGTCAGGTCATCTCGAAGTTGATGAGGAGGAACCGACAGGTCGGGTAAAAAGTTTTTTAAATGAGAATAGATTAATTTCATTTATTTATAAGGTAAATAAGAAAGGTTTCCACCCATAAGAGTGCGAATGTCTTGAATATTATTTTGGGCCATAGTCCAACGATCAAGTCCCATACCAAAAGCAAAACCACTCCATTTTTTAGGATCGATACCGGCTTTTTTGAGGACATTGGGATGAATCATGCCAGAGCCACCCATTTCAATCCAACCGGCAAATTTACAGAGTGGACAACCTTTACCATAACAACTAAAACATTGCATATCGGGACCAATGCCCGGTTCTACTTCGGGGTAATATTTCGCTCGATAACGAACCACGACTTGGGGGCCGTAAAGAGTTTTAAACATTAAATCCATGGTGCCAATCAAATCTTTTAAAGTAATGTTTTTATCAACAACGACAGCTTGATATTGATGAAAGGCAAAATGATTACTGCGATTGACTTTTTCATTACGATAGACAGTGCCAGCAAAAGCAGCTCGAAGAGGTAAGGAATTTTGAGCAGCTTCTAAAAGATAACTTTCAATAGTGGAGGTTTGGGTGCGTAGGAGATATTCTGGCTCTTGAATATAGATAGTGTCTTGCATGTCTCGAGCGGGATGGTCGGTGGGGACATTAAGACGATTAAAATTATAATCATCGGTAACGATTTCCGGGGCTTCGTAAAGAGAAAAACCCAATTTATGAAAAAGTTGGTTGAGTTGGCGTTCAGTCTGGGTTAAAGGGTGGAGATGTCCAACTTTCGCTAAAGTGGCGGTGGGTAAACTTGTTTGAGGTGATGAGGTTGTACTTGTTGGAGAATCTTTAATTTTTAAAGTATAAGATTTAATTAAAGATTCAACTTCTGTTTTAAAAGCGTTTAATTCTTGACCAAAACTTTTAGGATCAGGGTGGTTTTTTATTTGCGAAAAAAGAGAGTTGACTATCCCCTGTCGACCCAAATATTCAATTCGAATTGACTCTAATTCAGTCTGATTAGTGACTGAACTTAATTTATCTTTAAGTTTTTGTAAAAGTTTTTTGAGGTCCATTGTTTGACTTATTATAAACAAAAACCTCCCGTGTTGCGGGAGGAATTATTTTAAAAATGAGACATCTCCCGCCTATTTGAGGGACTCGAAGATGTTTTTAAAGGTGCCAGGGTCTGTAATGGCAATTTCGGAGAGCATTTTACGATTGAGCTCAACTTTATTATCTTTCAATTTTTTGATGAAGGCGGAATAACTGATATCAAAAGGTCGGAGGGCGGCGTTAATTCTAACTATCCAAAGTTTTCTGATATCGCGTCGACGGAGACGACGACCGATGTAAGCATATTGACCG
>DBPM01000023.1 GCA_002304845.1 Candidatus Shapirobacteria bacterium UBA1420 | reverse complement strand
CTAAAGGGAGTTTCCGGATGAACGGGAATTTGTTTTATTTTCTTAATCGCTTCTATCAATAAATCAATGGCATTAATGCCCTTGGTTGGATCGCTGGTATGAGCTGCTTTACCTGATGTCGTTATCTTAATATTTAACAATCCATAATGGCTGTTCACCGCTTGACATGAAGTTGGTTCACCGATAACTATGTAAGGAATTTTTAATTTTGATTTAATTAGTGCTTTGATACCGTCAAAATTACTTTCTTCTCCGACTGTAAAAATCAAACCAAAATTATCCACTCCACTCTTTTTAGCTTCTATTCCGGCCACTAACATTGACGCAATTGACGCCTTGGTATCGCAAGCACCACGCCCATAAACAAATTTTTCATCTTCACTGTATTTAATAAAAGGGGATACCGTGTCCATGTGCGCCGACAAATACACTCTCGGCTCTCCTGTCGACGCTACAACATTAAAACGCTTTTTATCAACCGGAATTTTTTTAATCTTAAATTCGTTTTTATTCAGCAAATCAACAATATAATCCGCCACGATCGTTTCCTCACCGCTCACCGACGGAATATTTATTAAATTTTTTAACAATTTCTCAACCGACATCATCTCTATCGAATTATAGACTGATTTCACAAAATCCACAACCTTCCTAGTAAAATACTATTATGTCCACTATCAAAAATAATTTCATTATTGTTAACTGGAGAGGGGAAGATTATTACTACCACTGGCTTAACGAATCAGATCCGGATTTACAAAAATCCAAAAAGACACTTGTCAGCGGTATTTGTTTTGACCACACCGGCCAAGTTATGATCATCAAAGAAAACGGAGAACTCAGATTTCCTGGTGGTAGCCCCAAGTCTACAGAAACATTTCTAGAAACTTTACATCGAGAAATTGAAGAAGAAGCCAATGTTTTGCTTCAAAATCCTCATCTGATTGGTGGTTTTAAAGTCCAAAAAGCCAATAGTCAACAACCGTGGTTCATCCAACTGTTTTACATCGCCGATATTAAAAAAATTCTCACACCGCAAATCGATCCGGAAAGTGGTCAGGTTCATCAAAGAATCTTTATCGATCCCGCGGATTTACCTAAATATCTGCGCTGGGGTAAAACCGGTGATCAGCTCTTTACCGCTGCCCTAAAAAAATACCACCAACTCCACCCCTAACAATTCCTAAAGATCCCTCCCTTCATCCTCTTCAAAAATCAGCTCCGTCGCCCGACTTAAATTAGCAAATCTCTTCATCGCCACCCTTTTTACCTCCGGAAAATTAAATTTTTCAAAATTTCTCAAATATTTTTTCTTACCTTCCTCTCCCTCCCAAAACTCCCGCAACCCCTCAATATTTTTGCGGTTGTAATTGGCATATACCGCCGATACCCACAAATGAATAACTCCGAAATGATCCAATCTATCGGCGTCTTTAATAATTTTTGATTCGGTTCTGATTTCACTTTTTCCTGGTTCTTGTTCGGCAATAAACAGTGAAATCAACTCCAATTTATCTTTATCTTTAATAAATTTCCTTAAATATTTTGGCGCCAATTTTGCTCCTAAAGCCTCATGTGTTTCTCCGCCATAATTACCATATACCAATTCTCTGTTTTCATTCACCGCCCTGATTTTGCCGATATCATGAAACAACGCCGCCACCAACAGCGCCTCTATATCCAATTTTTCTTTCTTAAAACGATTATATTTGACAATTTTTTGACAATATCGCATCACCCTGACGCCATGTTTGTATCTATACCCCCACCCCCACCTTTCTCCCACACCTTCCCAAAAATCCTCTTATATTCCGCCTGTATTTTCTCTAAGGTTTTTTGATTCATTTATACCTATATTATAGTCGTTTTTGAGGTAAAATAAGCTATGGATGTTTACTCTTATATCACCGAATTACAGAATCAACTTGATACCGGTGTTGCTACAGAACATGCATATAGGCCCGCTCTAAAATTTCTTTTTGAATCTTCAGGTTTAGTTACTGCTATCAATGATCCTAGTAGGTCTGAATACGGCAACCCCGATTTTATTTTCAAGGACAAACAAAATTTGGATCTAATTCGAGGTTATGGAGAAAGTAAAGATATTTATGTCAACCTAGATAATATTGAAAAAAGCGAACAAATGCGTCGTTATTTAGGGTATGCCAATTTAATACTAACCAATGGTTTAGATTTTCGGTTTTATCGTAATGGCGAAAAATATTATGAAGTTTCTTTAGGTTTTTTAGAAAATAATAAAATTGTTTTGAACGAAGAAAATATTAACTTATTTGCCGATGAACTATCTAATTTTCTAGAAAAAGAACCCGAAAAGATTCGAAGTGCTAAAAGACTGGCTGAAATTATGGGAGGTAAGGCACGTCGTATTAGAGAAAATATTAATTTGTTTTTCGCTAAAGAAAATGATGTAAGAAATCTAGAAATTAAAAAAATATACCAAGTAGTTAGAGAGCTCCTAGTACACGACCTAAATTTAGAAAATTTTTCCGATATGTATGCCCAGACATTGGTTTATGGTCTATTTGTCGCTCGATATAATGATAAATCTTTAGATACTTTCACTCGCCAAGAGGCTAGGGACTTAGTACCCGCCAGCAACCCCTTTTTAATGCAATTTTTTGACCATATTGCAGGCAATTCTTTTGATAAAAGATTGGCATATATTGTTGATGAGTTGTGTGCTGTATTTCAGGTTTCAGATATCAAAACTATTATCAAACAACATTTTAAACAAGAGAATTTATTTGAAAATGAGGTAGCGACACAAGATCCTATAATCCATTTTTATGAAGATTTCTTAAAAGAATATGATCCTGTTTTAAAGAAAAAAATGGGAGCCTATTACACTCCAGTACCAGTGGTTAGATTTATAGTTAGAGCTGTTGATGAAATTTTAAAATCTAAATTTAATTTACCCCAAGGCTTAGCTGATACTTCAACAATCACTAGAGTCACTAAAAAGAATGGTTCAAAAACCAAGGAAACTTTACATCAGGTACAAATTCTTGACCCGGCGGTAGGCACCGCTACTTTTTTAAATGAATTAGTGAAATATATTTTTGAAAATAATTTTCAAGAACAAGAAGGTCGCTGGACTAGATATGTAGATGACGATTTAATTCCTCGTCTGTATGGATTTGAATTAATGATGGCGCCTTATACCATTGCTCATTTGAAATTGGGTATGACTCTTAAGGAACTTGGATATAACAAAGATTTTGACAAAAGATTAGGAATTTATTTAACCAATACTCTAGAAGAGGGTGTCAAAAGACAACTGGATTTATTAACTTTTGGTTTACAGGAAGCAATTAGTAAGGAGTCACAAGCCGCCGCCGAAATTAAACACAATAAACCGATTATGGTGATAGTAGGTAATCCACCATACTCCGTTAGTTCTAGTAATAAAAGTGAATTTATAGAAAGATTAATGAAAGATTATAAGAAAAATTTAAATGAACGTAATATTCAACCACTTTCAGATGACTATATAAAGTTTATTCGTTTTTCTCAGGATTTAATCGATAAAAATGGTGCAGGAATAGTAGCTATGATCACCAATAATTCATTCATAGATGGAATTATTCATCGCCAAATGCGTAAATCTTTGATGCAAACATTTGATCAAATTTATATTTTAGATTTACATGGTAATTCAAAAAAGAACGAAAAATGTCCTGACGGATCGAAAGATGAAAATGTATTTAATATCCAACAAGGAGTATCTATTAATATTTTTGTCAAGAAAAAAGGTATTGAGAAAAAATATTTATTTTTTGAAATTTTTGGAACCAGAATTAATAAATTTAAGTTTTTAAACACCAATAGTATAAATTCAATAAATTTTACACCATGCACTAAAGAGGCAAATTATTTATTGACAGTTAAAAACTTAACAGGTCAAGATTTTTATAAAAATGGGTTTTCAGTAAAGGAAATTTTTAATATCAATGGAAGCGGGATAAAATTTCGTAAAGATAATCTATTAGTCAAAAATCACTACACTTTTAATAGTGTGGAACAATTATTAAAAGATATAAATACTTTAGATAATATCGATATTTACCAAAAATATAAAATACATGATACTTCTGATTGGACACTAAATGATAAAAGACAGTATTTTAAAGAAGGAGATCTGTCTAACATTCAACCAGTTTTATACCGACCTTTTGATATTAGATACACATATTATCCGCTGGAAAATGTTAATGAATTTATACCTCGGGGAGATTCTAGAAGACTACTAATGAAAAATTTAATTATCGGAGAAAATATCTGTTTGGTGACTAGGAGAACTGCTGAAAATACTGAAAATTGGAATCAGATATATATTTCGAATAAAATTATTGACATCAATGCTTTATCAGCACAGACCTATTGTTTCCCTCTTTATATTTTTGACAAAAACTTAAACAGAATTTCAAATATAAACGAAAAAATTTCTCGAAAAATCATAGCAAATTATGTCAACAATGTAATTCCAGAAAATTTTATAGATTATATTTATGCAGTATTATATTCACCTAAATATAGGGAGAAATATCAAGAATTTTTAAAGATAGATTTTCCTCGAGTTCCGTGTCCCAAAAATGAAAAAATATTTTGGCAATTAGTTGAAAAAGGTCAAAAACTTCGTGAACTACATTTGATGAATGATACTAGTTTGGAAAAATTAATGACTACTTATCCTCAATCAGGTGACGACAAAGTGGAAAAAGTTGAATATAAAGATGAAAAAGTCTTTATTAACAAAGAACAATATTTTGGAAACGTTCCAGAAGTCGCCTGGAATTTCTTTATAGGCGGTTACCAACCCGCTCAAAAATGGCTTAAAGACAGAACAGGTAGAATTTTATCTAATGAAGATTTAGGACATTATCAAAAAATCATCAAAGTATTGGTTGAGACCGACAAGGTTATGAAAGAGATTGATAAGGTTGATTTTATTTAGACAGGAATTTATGCAAGACTATTTTTTTGTAGACGACAGTGGTTCAAAAGAATGGGAAACTCCATACTCACATTCCTATGTCGAACGGCTACCCGCAAGAAATGATCAAAATTTAAATTTCTGGCGCAGAAATTATTTTGTATTAGCTGGTATTTACGTCTCAAGCGATATTATAAAAAATCTAAATTCTGACATTAATCAAATTAAATTAAAATATTTTAAGACCAAGCACGTAGAGATTAAGTCAGTATGGTTGAGAAACCCCGACAAAAGAAAAAAATACTATACTGACCCATATTCTGTTACAGACGATGACTTGTTACGTTTTACAGAAGAATGGTATTCGTTGTTTCAAAAATATCCCCTTCTTTCTTTGCAAGCTTTTGTTTTAGACAAAATGTACTTTGGCCGACAAAGATTCAGATGTACTCCGTTACAAAAATTAACACAAGTATTGTTTGATAGAGTAGAACTTAATCCGAAAAAACATTGTGAAATTATTTTTGATCAAATGGACAGAGAAATTAAAACAGAAAAACATCTAGCAAGGCAAATACTCAAAATTTCAAGAAAAGAAATTAATTTAGGTTCTTTTTACACAAAATATACCCATAGACAGGTGAGATTTGAATCCTCTAAGCACTCTAATTTACTTCAATTAGCAGATACTGTTGCCTATAATGTTTATAGGCAGTTTGTATGCTTCGGAGATCAATGGCATAACAGAAAAATACACCGTCTCCCCACCTATCCTTTTTTTGAAAAAATAGAAAACAATTTTTATTGTAATGTTTCATCAAAAAAAGTTGCTGGTTATGGAATAGTCGTCGTTCCTTCACCTGAAAAAATTCCATGGCGTAAAGCATCAAAAAAACCCGATCAATAATCAGGTTTTTTTGAGGTCAGTCCCTTGCGGTACAACCATACGCTTAGAGGGTTGCTAGAGATTTCTCTCAACCGACCTAAGAAATACTACCATACAAGCGCTTGTTATTCAATAAAAACACCTACAGTAAGGAGAAAAAACCTATTGACAACATAACGAGTTTAGTTTTCATTTTAACTAAAACTCTCTCACTCCAAATCCTGTCCCCGTTTTTTACATTAAAATGTCAAAAAATTTGACATTTTTACCACTCAGAACTAAACTAAAGCATGATTGATGCACAATACATTACCAAGTTGCGTAAAAACCAAGGTTGGACTCAAGCCCAAATGGCTGCCGCTCTAGGTATTTCTCGTGCCACCTATATTGCCCTGGAAAAAAACGGCAGTCCCAATTTGACCTTGAACCAAGTTAGCAATTTGGCCAACAGACTCGGTGTTGGTACTACTGATATCATTTCCGAAAACATCTTAAACGAAGAAAAATATACTGAAGTTTTGTTAAACATNNGATTTTGCCTGGTTTTATTCACAACTAGAACCAATGACCGGTGCTCAATATCGCCGTTTGGACCAAGGTCCTGTTCCCAACCACTATTTTCGGGCCATTGATGAACTTTTTTTAGATGGAAAAATCAACATTCTCTTCAAAGACAATAGTCAATTGATTAGTCTTAGCGATACCGGCCAGCAATTCCAATCCAAAATCTTAAATGATCAAGAACAACAATTAATCCAGAAAATTGCCCAAAAATGGAAAGGTAAAAGAACTTCAGAAATTGTTGACTTCACTCATCAGCAACTTCCTTATCAAATTTGTAACCCCGGGGAAGTGATACCTTACGAATTAATCACCCAACAGGACCCCGATCATGTCTACTAACGACTATTCAGTTTTTATTGAAAGATTGGCCGAAAATCACTATATTCGCAAGTTTTCCAAAAAATATAAAAGTAAAGCCTGGAATGTCACTTTAACTGCCATCAGAGAATTTCTTCGTCGTTATGATAATATTGCTCCCAAGCATATTTCCAACACCGCACAATTGGACATTATTTGTCCCATTGATTCCTGGATGATTGTTAAGCTTGATTTTAAGATTGCTGGTAGTAATATTTCCGCCAAAAGTTCAGGCAATCGCCTTATTGCCGCCGTTGATTCCCATAAAAAAACTATCAGAATCCTGTTGGTGTATTCCAAAAACGAAATTGATGAACCTCGAGAAACCGACAAATGGAAAAAAGTCATCGCTGAAAATTATCCCGAGTTTAAATCCCTGTTGAAATAATTCCTCTTTCCCTCAATTTTTCTTCAATCAGTTTAATAATTTCCTCTTTTCCTTCTCTATTTTTATAAAATCCCAGTTCTTTGTCCAAAGGATTTACAAAAATCTTTTGTCCTCCATAGTTTTTAATTTCCAGCTTATCACGGCTTAAATCTACGGCTATAAACTCACTCTCAACACCATCTTTTTCTAGAGAAAAATGTCCCTCTTCATTTATTTTATTAAGTTTCAAAATTTTTACCGCTTTCTCAAAATCTTTTTCTTCAATGATAAAATCCAAATCGCCTGGTTCTACTTCTAATCCATGAAGCATCAGGGCTCCACTGCTTCCCAACAGCCATTTTATGGTCCCGTCTTGATTTAGTTTTCCAGCAATTTCTACTAACACTTTTTTTAATTTTTCCTTTCTCTTCACCACTCAAATTATACATTAGCGATATAATATCCTCATGGAAAGAGTCAAAGATGGTGCCAGTGCTTTAATTATGAGTCCCGATAAAATTCTTCTTTTTCATCGGGACAATATTCCCACCATTCCCTCACCTGATTGTTGGCAAATAGTCGGGGGTGGTATTGAGCCGGGGGAGAGTCCCCGCGAGGCCGTGCTTCGTGAAGTTGAGGAAGAAGTTTCCGTCAGATTACCTCACTGCCAATAGGTCCTCACCCGTAAAGGCAGTCGTGGCGAAGATGTTCATGTTTTTGTCGCTTTTGTTGACAAGACAGATGAAGACCAATTTAAACTGGGCCCCGGTGAAGGCCAAGGTATCGCTTGGTTTACTCTTGACGAGGTGGCTAAATTAAAGCTAACTACCAGTACTCACCTTACCTATGTTGAACTTCGTCCTTTTATCGAAGAAATTATGCAAACTCGCCAAATCGACCCCTCCAAAATTGACCATGTCATTAAAATCTTTGATGAAAAATACGCCAATAAAACATGAACCTTTATTTCGTTCGTCATGGTGCCACCGATGCTCGTCAACAGGCTAAAACTCAAACTCCTGATGAGCCTCTCAATGACAAAGGGCTGGAGCAAGCTAAAAAAATAGCCCATCGTTTCGAAGATTTTAAATTAGATTTAGTTGTTTCCTCCTCCTACACCAGAGCCCTCCAAACTGCCAATTTTATTTCTAAAAAAGTTATCGCCAGCGATCTTTTTATTGAAACTAGAAAACCTTCAGAAATTGTCGGTCTCGCCTATGAAAATCCTCAGGTAGCCTCTGTCTTAAAAAAAATTAAAGAAAAATTTGTCTCCAACCCCCATTGGCACTATTCCGATGAAGAAAATTTCTATGATTTACAAAAGAGGGGACACCAGGCTATCAAATTTTTAGAGTCATTTAATCAAGACAATATTTTAATTGTCTCTCATGGCAACTTCATCAGCTTCCTTACCTCTCTTCTCTTTTTTGGCGATAATCTCACTCCTCAAATTGTCATCGATGCAAAAAAATTCCTTAGATTAGGTAATACTGGTATTTCCATTTTGACCAACGAACATGGCCCCTGGCAACTTAAATGCTGGAACGACCAAGCCCATTTGTTAGAGTAACCCTAAAAAATCCAATCCCAAATAACCCACTTCTACATCCGTCATTTGTCCGCTTCGCAAAATTTCCCTAAATTCCTTTAAACTTACCAACACTACCTCAGTCCATTCCTGTTCGTCATTATGAGGCTCAGCCACCTTTTTACAATTTGTGGCGACAAAACAATATCGTTCTCTATTGGAATAAGCATCATCCCAACACATCCCTACAAATTGTAAATCTCCCTTATATCCGGTTTCTTCCAATAATTCCCGTTCCATCGCCATCATCGCTTCTTCACCCGGGTTGATTCCACCACCCGGTAATTCCTTCAGAATTTTTTTTGGTCCCGGTCGAAATTGTTTGGCCATAATTACTTCATTTCTATCCGTTAAAGCCAGGACACACACTGGTGTATTCTCATTTTTTATATAAAAATCACTCTCAGATCCATCAGGCAACTTAAAAATTACCTTATCAATTTTTCTGGAGTACTTCTTAAACACTTCTTCTCTAGATTTTTCTTCCCATTCAGTTATTTTCATATTCCTTATTTTACCTCTTCCAATTCGCAGCGATAAAACTGCTGATCGGCACCGCCAAAATCAAGGCGATACTACCCACCAAGGTGCGGATAATTTCCTCAGCTATCATTTCATAGTTAATAATTTCTCCAAAAGGGTGGGGATTATTCACAAAGATTAACATCAAGGGCATGGCCGCCCCGGCATAAGCTAACACCAAAGTATTTACCATCGAAGTAATATGATCCTTGCCCACCACCATCGACCGATTGTACAAATCTTTGGCTTTTTTTAACCCGGCTGTGGTCGCCAATTCTTCCACAATGGCCGACTGTGACACGGTGATATCATCCAAAACTCCCAAGGCCCCGATTACTATTCCCGCCAACAATACCCCCCGCATTTGTAAATTACTTTTATCTAAAGCCAACATTCCCGCCTCCTCCGAAGACAATCCGGTTAAATAACCCAACTTGATAAAAATCCATCCCAATATCGCCGCAATTATCAGAGTAATTACTGAGGCAATAATGGCAATCGTCGTTTTGCGATTAACACCGTGAGACATATAAAAAGTTACCGGGATGATAAACAAAGATGACAAAATGGCGATCACTACCGGATTATCTCCCGCCAAAATCCGTGGCAACATAAACCAAAATACGACCAAGAAAGTTACTCCCATCGCCAACAGCGACCATGCCCCCCGACTCCCGGCTATCCCCATCAACAATCCCACAAAAATTATTGTCAACCACACTAACGCTTTACTTCTCACAAAATCGGCAATATAAGTTTCTCCCTCAGTGTTGATTACCACCTGGTCACCCACTTGATATTTGACCACGTTGGCCAGGGGATCATTGCCGTTTTCTATTTCTACCTTCTGACTTTTATCCAAACTTTCCACCACCAACTTTTGATACCATTGTTTTTTCTCCATCACCTCAATCTCTTTTTCCTCTAAAATTTCCACCACCTCACCCTGAAAACCGACACTTGGATTCTTTGCTACCACTATTTTTGGATTAATTATCCAGCACCACAGGGTTAACAATACTAAGATTTTTTTCATAAATTATTTTACCCCATCTTTATTTCTTGACACCCCCAGGGGGTGTATGTTAGAGTAATTTATGAAGTCCAAACAGCAACGCCTCAACAATATTATCGGGCAACTGGAAGGCATTAAAAAAATGCTGAATTCTCAGGCTGATTGTCTGCAAATTTTGACTCAACTCAAAGCCGCCAAATCAGCTCTTTCCAGTCTTACCACTACTATTGTCGAAGAGCAGTTTGATTCTTGCTTTCCCAAACTTAAAAAAAGCGATAAAAAATTATTAATTAACTTAAAAAAATATGTCACCACCTCTTAACATTCTTGGTGTCGACCAATTCAAAACTGAAGTTTTAGACGAAAAATTACCGGTTTTAGTCGATTTTTGGGCGCCTTGGTGCGGACCTTGTCAAATGATGGCTCCGGTTCTGGAAGAGATTGCCCAGCAATTTGACGGTAAACTCAAGGTCGCCAAAGTGGATACCGAACAATCTGACAATCGTTCTCTGGCCTTTGACTATCAGATCATGAGCATTCCCAATCTGAAACTTTTTTATCAAGGTAAAATTATCAAAGATTTTGTTGGCTTTAGACCGGCGGAGATGTTTACCGGCGAACTTAACGACGAATTGGCCAAAATTGAGGTAAAATAGGGGACCTATACCCGTAGCTCAATTGGATAGAGCGTCGGCCTCCGAAGCTGAAGGTTGGAGGTTCAAATCCTCTCGGGTATACCCCCATATTGTATAATATCTCATGACTAAAACTCCCCAAAAACAGGCTAATTTAAATTATGATGAACGCTCCGCCGGAGGTATCGTTTATCATGTCAACAATGGGGAAATTTTTTGGTTTGTCATCAAAACTCTTTCCAAAAAACGCACTTTGCGCCACGGTCAAAAAACCCGTCATACTATTTATAAATTCCCCAAAGGCCATCTCAATCCCGGTGAAGTCTTAAAACAAGCCGCCATTCGCGAAGTGGAAGAAGAAGGTCGCATCAAAGCCACCATTATCGATAAAATCGGTTCGAGA
>DBPM01000037.1 GCA_002304845.1 Candidatus Shapirobacteria bacterium UBA1420 | reverse complement strand
AAATTATGTTTTTCCAGTTGTCCCACGAACAGTTCACCTTCTTCATTTTGCCATAACACCGCCCAACCACTGCCTTCCACCGTTACCGCCGCCTGACTGAATTCTTTTTGAAAATTTTCAAAAGACGAGAAATTTTTATTAATGGCTGCTAATATTTTACCTTCAGGTCGATTGTTTTCTCTAGCTGGTTGCATGTTGGCAAAAAAGATCTCATGCATTTTAGCTCCGTTGTAGTTAAAACTAAAATCACGGATACTTTCACGATTTTTTTCAGGTCTTTCCAAAGCCGCATTGGCTCCATTGACATAAGACACATAGTGTTTGTCATGGTGTAGCTCCATGATTTGCTTAGAAATTACCGGCTCCAAGGCCTCATAAGCGTAAGGTAGGGGAATTACATTTATTTTGTTCATACTACTAGTATTTTAGTACGAGTTTAACCTTCTTGTCAAATGAGTTATAATCAGACGATGGTTACCATTAAAACTCCGTTACAGATTGCCGGTATCAAAAAATCTTGTCGTCTAGCCGCCCAGACTCTCCAATACACCGCCTCTTTTTTAAAACCCGGAATTTCCACTGAATTCTTAAATCAAAAAGCCCACCAATACATTTTGGATCACGGCGCTATTCCTGCCCCTCTCAATTACAACGGCTTTCCTAAAAGTATTTGTACTTCGGTCAATCATGTTGTTTGTCACGGCATTCCCAGTCCAGACCATTTTTTGAAAGAAGGGGATATCATCAATCTGGATGTGACCACTATTTTAGATGGTTTTTACGGTGATACCTCCGCCACTTTTGGTATTGGTAGAATTTCTCCCCAAGCCCAAAAATTAATTGAAGTTACCAAAAAATCTCTTAATTTAGCTATCAAAAACATCAAGCCGGGCCGTTATTTAAACGAGGCCGTTGGTAAAACTATTGAAGATTATGTCCACTCTTTTAATTTTTCTTCTGTCCGGGATTTGGGTGGCCACGGTGTTGGTCTCAAATTCCACGAAGCCCCCTTTGTTTTCCATTTTGACACTCCCCAAAATCGCATTCCCTTGCGCCCGGGGATGATTTTTACCGTTGAACCTATGATCAACGCTTCTCCCAATTGGCAAGTCTTTATCGATCAACAAGACGGTTGGACTGTCTTTACTCAAGATAATTCTCTCTCTGCTCAATTTGAACATACTGTTTTAGTCACCCCTCGGGGCCATGAAGTTTTAACCAAAATATGATTCTCCTTGATGGCAAAAGCCTTGCTGAACAAATTCTCAACAATCTTCAACTCAGTGCCAATCTGGATGTCATTTTAGTTGGCAACGATCCCTCCAGTCTCAAATATGTCGACCTCAAAAAACAGGCCAGTCTCCGCCTCGGTGTCAACTTTAGACTCTATCATTTACCGACTGAAACCGAGCCCCAGGTTTTGAAACAATTAATTACTCAATTAAACGATAAAACCGATGTCTTAGGTTTTTTTATTCAACTGCCTTTACCTAAAAATTACCCTCAAAAAGAACTTCTGGGCCTGATTTCTCCCGCCAAAGATGTCGATGGTCTTAATCCTAATTCTGGTGTTTTGCCGGCGGTCGCCAAAGGTATCATTACTCTCTTGTCTCATTATCAGATCTCCTTTAAAAATAAAAATATTGTCATCGTCAACGACTCTGATTTAATCGGTCAACCTCTCAAAAAATATTTCTCTCAATTTACTAAAACCGTCACTCTTCTCAATACCCAAACCCCCGACATTTCTCAATTTACTAAAACCGCCGATATTTTAATTTCCGCCACCGGGGTTAAAAAATTAATTACCGGTGACATGGTCCAAGAGGGGAGCGTTATTGTCGATGTGGCCAATGGTGATATTGATTTTGCTTCCTGTTCCCAAAAAGCTTCTTACATTACCCCCACCTTTGGCGGTATCGGCCCTATGACCATCGCCTCACTTTTCCAAAATCTATCAGAACTTACTGCTCCCCATCCGGTCGTTTGAAAAACTGGGATTATTTCTATTGTACTTACAAACATAATCGTTTTTTGGCCAAAATCACCAATGGTCAGGTTATTTTAAGTCCCGTCGGACAAATTGTCTTTGAAGAAATCTCAAAAACAATTCATTTGCATTCTGAAATTCTTTCTTTGGGGTGGGTGATTATGCCTAATCATGTTCATTGGCTTATTTCTATTCCTGTAGAGACGCCCCGCGGGGCGTCTCTACAAGGTAATCCCGGATCTCAAATTATCACCCATACCCACAAAAACCACCCCAACTTTTTTAACAAATTAAATCAAAAATCCAAACAGACCATTCCCTTAATTATCAATCAATTTAAATCCTCGGTCACCCGTCGTTGTCGCCAAAATAATCTGCTTTTTGCTTGGCAATCCGGCTATTACGACGAAATCATTCATTCACCCAAACGACTCTTTATTGTTCAAAAATATATTAAAAATAACCCTAAAAATTGGGCAAAAGATAACTTATATTAACTTTCACCTAAAATCCTTTTAATCTGAGCCGCTCCACTTTCCGCCTCTTTTGGATCAAACAATATTACTTGCCAGCCCATCTTTTTAGGTTCTACTAAATTTTCTTTCTTATCATCGATAAACAATATTTCATTACCTTGATATGGTAATCCTTGTACGGCTCTTTTATAAATTTCCTTGTCAGGTTTTTTCACCTTTTCTTTATACGACAATATGACCGCGGCATAATCAATTTGTGGTACCCACTTATTTTTCCAAGCCGCCTCCCAAATACCTGAACCTATATTAGAAATAATGCCTATCTTGGTGTGATGGGCTATTTGATAAATCAATTTATTAACCGGTTTAATAATCTCATAGTCGGCCACCCAATTCTCCTCAAAGGGATAATTTTTAGCCCCTTTCAAACTAAATTTGTCAATACATTTACTCCAGAATTGTCTTGTCGTTAGTTGCCCCTCAGTCATGGCTCCATCAAACTCATCATAAAAGACCAGAAAGTCATCTATATCTATTGACCAGTCATCACATATTTTTGTAAAAACTTTTTCGTAAGTTACCAATACATTCCCAAAATCAAAAAACACTATTTTTATCATTGCCCTATCCCTCTCCGATAAACCGCCGCCCAGGGCACATATTTACTGACAAAGGTCTGTTGATGCAATATCTCGCCGTTTTTTCTCACCGTCCAATCAAATGAAGTGTTTAAACCCGGGACTCTGGATTCCACTTTCACTATTTTTCCCGCCGGTAAATTCGGATCATCTATATAAACATCAGGTGGTGCCGCTGCTGCCCCCCATTGCTTATAATTGCTGATTTCCACTTCCCGCCCATCGTTAGTCCCATAAATTTCATAAGTCAGTTTTTTGTTAACCCCATCATAATAACTTTGAATCAATAAATAATTTCCGGTATCGTTTTTGAAGCGTAAATCTGGACTGGGTAAAAACACGGTGGCATCATAACCCGGGGGACTATCCTCTTCATAATAACCAACTCGGTAAGCATGTGGTCGTCTTTGAGTAATCTGCACCCCGGCATCAAGCATCGCCCTAAACAAAGTTGTCGATACTTGACAAATTCCACCCCCCAAATCCAACTCCGTTCGTCCCGCCCTGATAATGTAGGCCATAGTGTAGCCCTTTTCCCGACTGACCTCTCCCAGGTTTTTGTTAAAAGAAAATTCTTCACCCGGTGCCACCA
>DBPM01000009.1:6626-6813 GCA_002304845.1 Candidatus Shapirobacteria bacterium UBA1420 | reverse complement strand
TAAGGAGGAGGTCGTTGGTTCGATCCCAACTGGGGATACCAAGGGCGCCCATAGCTCAATGGATAGAGTACTAGTCTTCGGAACTAGTGATGAGGGTTCGATTCCCCCTGGGCGTACTTGACAATTTGGGTCCTTAGCCCTGCCTGCCGGCAGGCAGGTCAGCGGTAGAACTTTGACAATTTGGGTC
>DBPM01000009.1:0-6568 GCA_002304845.1 Candidatus Shapirobacteria bacterium UBA1420 | reverse complement strand
CCAAACCAGTGATGGCGCTGGGACCGCAGATTGAAGAGTTGTTTTTGGCTGGTGATAATATAGTGAAGACAGGGCTAGTTGAAGGCAGTATGTTTAATGCAGGCAGGAATTTAAAGATTGATGCTGTAGTTCAGGGGATAACTTTTGCGGCGGGAGAAAATTTACTGATTGAGGGTGAGAGTGAGTATTTATTTGCAGCTGGTCGAACATTAAATGTGGCACAACAAACAGATAGTGATTTATTTGCGGCAGGCCAGAGTTTAAATTTTGATCAAGGAGAAGTAGGCAGAGATGCTTATTTGGCAGGAGAAGATATTAATTTTAATGGGAAGGTAGGTAGAAATTTATTTATTGGTGCTAAAAATGCTTCCATTTCCGGTGTTGTTAAAGGTGATATAACTTTAGGAGTGGAAAAAGCGACGATTACTGAAGGAACAGTGATTGAAGGAACTTTAAAATATAATGATGATGCTCAATTAAATATCGCTGATGGGGTGGAAATTGTCGGAGGCGAAAATACCTACAAAGCTCCAGAGTTGGAAAAGAGAGAAGTAACTGAGAGACAAAAAGTAGTTAACAGAACTGGAGGATATTTGTTTAAAGTAGCGACAGTTTTAATTTTTGCTTTAATGTTGTGGTGGTTATTTCCACAGATTTTTAAGAGTTTAGAGAAACAAAATTTACCTTTGACAGTGGCTTCTTTCTGGAAAAAGATTGGTACTGGGTTGCTGGTTTTGTTATTAACTCCCCTACTGGCTTTGTTTATCTTGGTAACTATTATTGGAATACCAATTTCATTATTAATGGCAGTGGTTTATGGATTCGCGATGTTTATGGCACAGATTTTTGTGGGTTATTTGTTGGGAGCGGTATTGCGTCAAAATAAAAACAAAAAGTGGTTAAATTTAGTGGTAGGAATCATGTTATTAGTGTTTTTGAAAATGTTACCAATGGTGGGTGGATTTATTTCTACATTGAGTTTGTTGTGGGGATTGGGAATTCAATACCGACTGCTATTACCGAAAAAAGCCTAAAATTCGGTTTTTGAGTTGGCTGAGAAAACTATCTTTAGGATGGTAGAGACTGGAGTTGGGATTGAGGGCTTTAATGGGATATTCAGGTGTATCTTGCCATTTAAGGTAAGTGTTTTCTAGATAGGAGTTAATGGTGAAAGTAAAATTAAGTTTTTGAATTCTACCCGGTTGGATTAATTGGGTGTCGGTACAGAGATTTTGAGTGCTAATGTTTGGGGAACTTTCGTTGTGGAGACAAAGCTGTGTTTCCCCCCAAATAGACTGACCGGTGTTTTTTAAGTGAATATTGCCGTGTTGAGTTTTTTGGCTAAAAATTAACAGAGGTAGATTAAGACGATAGACTTCAAAAGCGGTAATTTGTTGGGGATTATTTTTCTTCTTAGGTAGGTTAATAATGGCCTGATATTCGGGGTAGAGACTGCCATCTTTTTTCAACCAGGAAAAATGGTCAAAAGGGTAATCGGGATAATTATAAATAAAAGGCGTGACAGCTTTGACGCGGGTATCTTGACCCCAAATATTGAGAGCTTGTTTAAGGAATTCAGCACTGGTTTTAACGGTATAGTAGCGGTTATTTTTAGAAACGCCCTCGCGGTGAGGCCAGCCGGTTTCGGTAATAAACACCGGATAAGTTTTATTAATACCTAAATTTTTAATGAAATTTAATTCCCAAGCATAACCTTTGATAGAGTGAGCGTGTTGGTCACCGGGTAGACCGATGAAGCCATAATTGGGATAAGAATGAGAGGCCAGACCATCAAAACTGTCAAAATATTGGGGATTGTACTGATAGATTTGACGATAAACATTGGCGGCTGAGAGACTGAGAGGTGGATTTTGGGGGGCGGCGAGATCCAGAGGTGAAGAAAGAATGAAAAAATTTGGATTAAGACTTTTGAATTTTTGAGAGGTGTAGATAAACAGATCGGTAAAAGTTTTGATATCAACTCCCCCACCCCATTCTTTGGCATGATTAACTTCATTAAAGGGTATGATATATTGCGGTATCATCGGCCAATTGAGTGAGTTGAGAAAGATAGCCAGTTGATCGATATTGTCAGTGGTGGGGATTTGCCAAGAGTTATTTTCCATGACAGTGGCCAGACGAATGATAGGAATGATATGAAGTTGACGGCACTTATTAAAAAAATCTTGCCACACATTTTTATCTAATTGATCACCTCTAATAGTAATGGTGGCGTAACCCCAATCACCGCCTGAACTATTGATAATAGTAGCGGCTTGATCAATATCACTAGGTTGGGTCAGATGAAGTCCAAAGGAATTAAAGTCAGATGCTAAAATAGGCTGAGGAGAGAGAAAAAAAAGTAATAAAAAAATCAGCCAAAACATATCTTTATATTCTAACAAATGAACAAAGAAGAAATTATTAAAATGAAAATAGCCCGGGTGGAAAAGGAGATCCGGGACACACCTTATGATAAAAGCAGTGAACATCACCATGGAGTATTGAAAGCAAAGTTGTCAAAATTAAGAGATGAATTGGAGGGAGGAATAAATCGAGGTGGTGGCGGTGGTGGAGTTGGTTATGCGATTAAACATTCAGGAGATGCATCGGTGGTGTTAGTAGGACTGCCTAGTGTAGGTAAATCAACTTTATTAAATGCGGTGACCAATGCGGAATCAAAGGTGGGAAATTATGATTTTACAACTTTGGGAGTGGTTCCGGGAATGATGGAATATAAAGGGGTTAAAATTCAAATTTTAGATTTACCGGGGATTATTGAAGGGGCGGCGGGAGGGAAGGGTTTTGGAAAAAAAGTATTATCAGTTATTAGGGCTTCGGATTTAGTGGTGTTGATGGTGGATGCGAAGAGAACGGATTGGTTGTCAAAGGTAACACAAGAATTAGAAGAATCGGGAATTAGACTAAACAAGAAGCCACCAAAGGTATTGGTACATCGGACTCATAAAGGCGGTTTACAAATTATTGATCCACACCATAGTTTTGATAAGAAAATAATGATGGAAATTGCTGAAGAAATGGGACTGGGAAATGCGGTGATTCAAATTGGAGAGAAAATTAATATTGATCAATTCATTGATGCTTTGAGTCGATCAAGAACTTATTTGCCAATGGTGGCGGTGGTGACGAAGATAGATGAAAATAAAAAACTTCAAAAAGAAGCAGAAATTATTTATATGAGTGCTGTCAAAGGTATTGGAATTGAGGAGTTTAAGGAAAAGGTGTGGGAAGGTTTGGGGTTGGTGAGGGTTTATTTAAAAAGAGAAAGAAGTGGTCAGGCGGATAAAAAAGAACCTTTGATTATGAAATCAGGAAAGAATTTAGATGATGTTTTAAAAAGAGTTTCTAAAGAGATGAGAGACGATGTCAGTCGAGCGTGTATTTGGGGTAAAAAGGCTCGCTTTCCCGGACAGGAGGTTAGTTTTAATTTTGAGGTTTTTGATGAGATGGAAGTATGGTTTGGGAGGTAAGGGAGCGAATTTTTTGAGAACGGGTTTTAAGAATTTCTTTACTGATTTTAGGTGAACGGGTGAAGAGTTTTTGGGCGGCAGTGTTGGGACGGGGAGAATAGCGGAAAACATGAATTTTTTGAAAAGAAATTTGTTGACAGAGATTGAAGGTTTCAAGAAAGTTGGTTTCAGTTTCGGTAGGAAAACCGACAATAATGTCGGTGCCAAAAGATAGATTAAATGTTTTTAGTAAATTAAATTTATCTAAAATGATTTTACGAGTATAGGGGCGGCGCATGAGTTTGAGAATTTTGTCAGAACCAGATTGAATAGGGATATGTAAAAAATTGGAAATTCGAGAAGGATATTTTTTGAGCAGAGCGATGAATTTTTGGTCGATACAATTAACGGGAATCGAACCGAAAGAAATTAATTTAATGTCAGTTTCTGTCAAAATTTTTTCTAGGAGATTGGAGAGACCAGGAGTGTATTGATCTAAATTGACACCGGTAATAATTACTTCCTGATAACCGTCATTGATAGCTTTTTTCACCGTATTTAAGGCAATTTTTATGGACAGTGACCAGAGGTAATTACGGGTATAGGGAACAGTACAATAACTACAAAAATGAGTGCAACCGGATTGGATTTTAAGAAGAAAGCGGTGAGTGTGCGAAAATTTGTCGGCGATTTGAGGAGTGTAGCTGGAGTGAAGTTTTTTGAGTAAAGTTTCTTTTTGAAGATTGATTAAAATTTTCAGATTTTTTTTATTTTTTAAGTTTTTTAGAGAAGCACAACCGGAAATAATAATTTTGGCTTGAGGATATTTTTTTTGCAGTCGACGGATGAGACCAAGAGATTCAGTATTGGCTTTTTTGGTGACAGAACAGGTGTTGATAAAAATTAGATCAGGATTAGTGGTAGCTGGTTGATAGTTTTTATCAATGAGTTTTTGGGCAAAAAGATTGCTCTCGGCAGCATTAACTCGGCAACCGAGATTAAAAATTTGAAAGGTCTTCATTTTCGAGGATGGGTATTAACAAAATCACGAATATAGTCTAAAACATCCAGGGTGGTATTCCAGCCTAATTCTTGTCGAGCTTTATCAGGACCGGTATTTGATTCTCGACGACCGGGATCGTTATTGATGTATTCAATGGGTCCACCAAAGGCTTGGGCAATTTCAATAATTGAATAAGTGTGGGGATTGGCTAGGGTGTAACCGTCACCATGACCCTTTTGAGCGACTAAAATAGCTCCCTTAGCCAAATCTTTAACGTAAGTAAAATTTCTTTTTTGAGTTCCAGGTTTAGTGACAGTTAAGGGTTTATTTTGTAAATATAATTCTTGAAAACGGGCAATGAGGGTTGAATAAGGGCCAGTACCTTTTTCTCGAGGACCAAAAGCGTTGTAAAAATAACAGATAGCATAGGGTAAATTGTACCAACGGCCATAGTTGTTAATTAAATCAACGTTAGTGGCTTTAGTAAAAGAGTAAGGAGTTTGTTGGCGACCATCGCCTTCGATGGCAAATTTAGTACTGGAAGCAGTATAAAGTAGTTTTTTAACTTTTCTTTGGCGACAAAACTCAACTACAGCAAAGGTACCTAAAATATTTAAGTCATAAACTAGGGCTGGTTCATGAACTGAAGGGCTGACTCGAGCATATTCACCTAAATGGAAGACGAGGTCTGGATTTTCTGGGATTAATTTATCAATATCCTTAGTGTGACCACGACGATAATCGACTCCGGGAAAGTGGTTAGCCTCTGAACCATTGAAATAATTATCTAGAGAAATGATTTTGTTATCGGCATCTTTAATTAGTTCTTCGATAATATGAGAAGCAACATGTCCGGCACCACCAGTGACTAAAATCAATTTTGACATAGAGTAATTATAACTGAGAGTAGGTGGGACGGAGAGTTTCTATTAACTTTGAGTAAAAACGAAGGTTGTGAATGGTAGATAGACGTAAAGCTGACATTTCTTTGATACGGAAAAGGTGGGCTAGGTAAGAACGGGAATATTTTTGACATAGGAGACAATCACAAAATTCAGAGACAGATCGGGGATCACGATAGTAAATATTTTTGTCGGGAACAAAGTATTCATAATCACTATAATCTTTATTTTTGGCTACATAGAGACGTTTATGACGGGCGTCACGAGTGGGTAGCACACAGTCAAAAATATTCCAGCCTATTTTAACCAGATTTACAATTTCATGAGGTTTACCGATACCTAAAGCGTAGAGGAAATAGTTTTTTGGGGTATATTGGGCAATGACTTTGGCAACATCGTAGTTAAAAGTGCCATCACTTTTAAGAGGCCAGCCACCATAACCAAGACCATCAAAACCAATTTTAACCAGTTCTTGGGTACAATATTGACGTAGGTCAAGATATTGGCCACCTTGAACAACACCCAAAAGATAGGGAGTTTCTTGTTGAGATAGTTTCTTTTTTTTAACTAATTGATTAAAAATTGTTTTACATTCCCGGGCCCATTTGAGAGTTCTCTCGACACTGATTTTAGCTTCATCATAGGTGCTTTTGGGGTCGGTAAAATCATCGAGAACGACGACCATGTCGGTTTTTAATTCCAGTTGAAGCTTGATGGACATTTCTGGAGTAAAGAGAATTTTTTTACCGTCAAGTTTAAAAGTAACGCCTTGGTCGGTGACTGAGTTTTTACCACCCAAACTTTTAGCCAGTGACATAACTTGGAAACCACCGGAATCGGAGATGACTCCCCCACTCCAATTCATGTAGTTTCTAACTCCCTTAAAAAGTTTGATCACAGCAGTCCCGGGACTGTTATAGAGATGAAAAGTATTCACTAAAATACCTAAAGTATGGGTATTTTTTATATCTTCGGAGTCCAGGGTTTTGAGAACTGCTCGAGTGGCATCAGGAAAAAATATAGGTAGAGGAATTTTTTGGCCGGTGATGGTTTTGAAAAATTGGGGACGATTGGTCATAGAATGAGGGGTCGCCTTCGTCAAGACTACGGCGGACTAAGTCGGGGATACAGGATTCGAACCTGCAACCTCATGGTCCCAAACCATGCACGCTAGCCAATTGCGCCAATCCCCG
>DBPM01000027.1:9982-10972 GCA_002304845.1 Candidatus Shapirobacteria bacterium UBA1420 | reverse complement strand
GTTGAAACTCATCATGATCAACAAGGTATCATTTGGCCTAAAAGTATTACCCCTTTTCAAATCCATTTAATCGGACTTGATGATTTAGGTGAAGATTTATATCAAAAATTAACTAAAAAACATTACAGTGTCTTATTTGATGATCGCCGTAATGCCACTGCTGGCGAAAAATTTGCCGATGCTGATTTAATCGGTATTCCTATTCGTTTATTAGTGAGTAAACGCAGCCAGGAAAAAGGTGGTCTTGAATATAAGCTACGTTCTGAATCTGATTCCGAAATTGTCACCGAATCCCAACTCTTTGACAAACTCCAATCCTTTTACTTATTATCTAAATAATATTAAATACATCAACACCTATGAACAAAACAGAAAATAGAATTGTTAGAATTTCTAATTGGTATTTGGTAGGGAGATTATTTTTTACTTTATTATGTTGGCTTGCTTTGTCGGTACTTTTTTTAATTATTAGTTTTACTCAGGTAAATAATTTTGAAAACCAATCTTATTCTTTTTTGATTTTACCAACTATTTTTTCTCTTATTCTCTTTTTCAATTATTTTCTTTATTGGCGAAAAACAGGCATTTATATCAATTCTAAAAACGATCATATTATTAAAATTGGAGGTTATTTCTCAAAAGAAAATAAGTTACTTAATGGAGTTATTATTGCCAATTCAGTTCATCGCAATCCTTTTGATCAAATTTTTGGTACCGCCACACTTCGAGTCGGTATGTTTTTTGATTCCAATGATTCTCTTCATGGTGTTCGCTACAAAGATATAAAAAATTATGATGATCAAATGAGACAAGGAACATCGGAAACCTTTACCAGTATTTTTTAATCTTTACCTTGTCTCCATTAACTTTTAGAACTATTTCCCCTATACTGTATTTATAATCTATGCCCCGAGGTCGCAAAAAAAATAAAATTTTACCCCGCCTAAAACTTAAACCGGATACAGTTAAGTCGATTTTTTTCATTTTCTT
>DBPM01000027.1:825-9975 GCA_002304845.1 Candidatus Shapirobacteria bacterium UBA1420 | reverse complement strand
TAGAGAAATATTTTGGCCTAGGTGCCGTTTTAGTTCCTTTCCTCTTACTTTTAATTTCCTTTTTATTCACTAAACTCAAAACTCCACTTCGTGAAGCCAATGTTTTTTTTGGTTTTCTCATTCTCTTCATCTCCTTTTTAGCTCTCTTCAAACAAGGTCAAATTGGTCTTTTTCTCTGGGAACAAGCTACTGGGCTTTTACCGGAAACTATGGCCATAATTATTTTCTTTTTCTGTTTGATTGTGGGTTTTGTAGTGCTTTTTGATACCAACATTGCCCAAATTTTTAAGAGTTTAGGCAAAATTTTTCAAACTATTAAAAAATACACCATCGGTGATGGCAAACAAGTCAGAAGTAAAAAATCTTCAGATTCCAGTAAAGAAGCCATTTTTCAAACTGACACTCCATCTGAGCCTATCTCCACTAAAGCTAGCAGTCCTTTAATCGGCCTTTTTGGTCGTAAAGATAAAAAAGAAGAAATTGAATCCACTACTAAAGCTGATATGGCTGTCGCCGGTGTTGCTCCAGTTTTAAAGCCGGATGTCGGTACCCTCAATTCTTCCACTCATCAAACCTGGGTTAATCCGCCCATTTCTATTTTTGATGATACTCCCGGTGCTAAAGCCGATAGGGGAGACGTACGTAAAAATGCCCAGATCATCGAGAAAACTCTTGATTCTTTTGGCATCACTGCCCGGGTGGCTGAGGTTAACAACAGTCCTTCAGTAACTCAATATGCCCTTGAAGTTGCTTTGGGTACTAAACTAGCCAAAATACTTTCTCTCAGTAACGACCTAGCTATGGCTTTAGCGGCTCCCGGTGGTCAAATTAGAGTTGAAGCCCCGATTCCGGGTCGTTCTTTGGTTGGTATCGAAATGCCCAACAAATCCTTGGAAGTTGTGCCTATCCGGACCATGTTGGAATCTGAAGCTATGAAAAACGCCAAGAGTAAAATTTCTGTACCTTTAGGTTTGGATGTTGGTGGTTTGCCTAAGGTAGCTGATATCGCTAAAATGCCCCACGTTCTTATTGCTGGTCAAACTGGTTCCGGAAAATCAATTTGTATTAATTCTTGGATTTCTTCCATCCTTTTTCACGCTTCACCTGATGAAGTTCGTTTTATTATGGTCGATCCTAAACGTGTTGAACTGTCACAATACAATGGCATTCCTCATCTTTTGACTCCGGTTATTGTTGAGCCTGAAAAAGTTGTTTCCGCTCTTAAATGGGCTGTCAGTGAAATGGAGCGCCGCTATAAAGTTTTTACTGAAGTTGGTGCTAAAAATATCGAATCTTACAATAATATGTCTGGTTTCCAGTCAATGCCCTATATTCTCATTGTTATTGATGAATTGGCTGAAATTATGCTTTTTTCTCCGGCTGAAGTTGAAGATAATATTTGTCGTATCGCTCAAATGGCCCGAGCTGTCGGTATTCACTTAGTTCTAGCTACTCAACGTCCTTCCGTCAATATCATTACCGGTTTAATTAAGGCCAACATTCCTACCCGAATTGCTTTTGCAGTTGCTTCTATGACTGATTCTCGAGTTATTTTAGATACTCCCGGTGCTGAAAAACTCTTAGGTCGAGGTGATATGCTCTATATTCCTCCTGATTTAGCCAAACCGGTTCGTATCCAAGGTTGTTTTGTCTCTGACAAAGAAGTTGTTCGCCTGATTGAATTCCTAAAAACTCAAAGAAGTGGGGAATATAATGATGAAATTATTCGCCAACCGGTAGCCAGTCCCAGTTCTGCCAGTAAGAATATTATGATTGAGGACGGTGAAGAGAGGGATGCTATGTTCGACGATGCTATTAAATTAATCCAAGATACTGGTAAAGCTTCCGCTTCACTGTTACAACGTCGCCTTAAGTTAGGTTATGCCCGAGCCGCCCGCGTTCTGGATCAGTTGGAAAAAGCAGGTATTATTGGTCCGGTCAATGGTGCCAAACCTCGGGAAATCCTTATTGAGCATCGGAGTCCAAGTGATTCTGATTTTGAGTAACCATGAAACGCGCCTCTGCTATTTTGGAATCCACTCGTCTTGATCGACAACTTAATTTTGAAGAAATCAGTAAACGTACTCGGATTCCTGTACGCTATCTCATTGCTTTCGAAAATGAAGATATTTCTCAATTTCCTTCCGAACCTTACTGTTCTTTAATGCTCAAGGATTATGCCGATTTTTTAGGTTTAAATGGTGAAGATCTTCTGGCTCTTTTTCGCCGAGATTATGATCGTCGGACTCAAAATCTTCGTCCTCATCGCGCTTGGTTGTCTCTAACTCCTCAATTAGCTTTAAAAATTTTTATCGTCATCCTGGTTATTCTTTTTTCTCTCTACCTGCTTTTTGAATATCTTAAATTCAACCGTCCCCCTCAATTAAAAGTTACTTGGCCAGATACTCTCACCGGCCGTTATGTTGATATTTCCGGTACTACCGACCCCGAAGCCACTATCAAAATCAATGATTCTCTGGTGATTGTTGATAATCAAGGTCATTTTAAAAAGACTGTTGAAGTGGCCACTACTGAGGCCAAGATTTTTGTGGAAGCCAAATCCCCAGCCGGAGTTGTGACTCAAGAGGAAAAAATTTATAAATAGGTTATACTAAATTATGGAAATCGCTCAAATCATCATCGCTATCTGTATGGTCTTTATTACTGCCACCATCATGGTCATTGCTTTTTTTCTGATCATGTTGATTAAACAGCTTCAAAATTTGGCTACTAAAACCGAGGGTGTTGTGGATAACATTTCTCGCCCTGTTAACTCTATGGTTGATTTTTTCATGGGTTTTCGCAACAGTTTTCCTTTTTTTAAAAAGTTTAAACAATAAAGATGGCTTGTAGTCGGTCTAGTTCACACTTTTCCTTAGGTTTAGTTGTAGGTTTAATTTTAGGTGTCGCCACTACCACTCTACTTTTATCTCCCAAAAAAGAAAAAACTCGCTCACTTAAAAAAGAAGTCAAAATTCCCCATCGATTAATTGCTAAATCCAAAGCTACCGTCAAAAAACCAGTTCGTGCCTTTACAAAAGGCAAAAAATCCCTAGCCTAAATTTGCCTTATTTCTATTCCCTCTTCTCTGACGAATGCATTAAATGCTCTAGTTGCTAGAGGACTATCTTCTTCAATATGTACTGGTATAGGTTCTCCTTTAAGTTCCGCTCCCAAACGAGCTATAGACATTTTAAAAGGTTCAAGATTACGTCTGAGTGGTGCTATTCCATAGTACCCATATAAACTGTTACCTATTCGTACCGTCACAAGGTCTCTGTCGCTCAAAATTATACTACCTACCTCTGGTTGTTCAACCAATCTAACTCCTCTCTTTTGAAACTCTTGCAAACCTGTTTCAATCCTAGGCCAAATTTGTTTATCAAAATGTTCCCGTGACATTTGATTTTTGACTAATCTATTCAATTGTCGAAAACCTTTTTCTTTGTCCATGGGCGATTATATCATAACTATTTTTGCTATAATTCGCCTATGAATGCACGGGAGTTAAAAGAACTTTTTATCACTTTTTTCGTCGGTAAAAATCACGTCGAAATTCCTTCAGCTTCTTTAATTCCTGAAAATGACCCCACCACTCTTTTTATTTCCGCTGGCATGCACCCCTTAGTTCCTTATCTTCTTGGACAAACCCATCCTGCCGGTAAACGTCTGGTTAATGTTCAAAAATGCCTGAGAACCGGAGATATTGATAGTGTTGGTGACACTTTTCACCATACTTTTTTTGAAATGCTTGGTAATTGGTCCTTAGGTGATTACTTCAAACAAGAATCTATTCCTTGGTCCTTTGAATTTCTCACCCAGAAACTTGACATTAATCCAAAAAATCTTCATGTCACTATTTTTGCCGGTGATACCAACGCTCCCATAGATGAAGAATCCCGAAAACTTTGGCTGAAGCAGGGGATTTTACCCGAACACATTCACCCGCTGGGAGTTGAGGATAATTGGTGGGGTCCCGCCGGTACCACCGGTCCTTGTGGTCCCGATACTGAAATCTTTTTTGACACCCAATTTGGTCAGCCCGATATTGACTTTAAAGCTGGTTGTCAATCCGGTCGCTATATCGAAATTTGGAATAACGTTTTCATGCAATTTAATAAAACTGCCGAGGCTAAACTACTGCCCTTAACTGCTCCCAATGTCGATACTGGCATGGGTGTTGAGCGAACCATTGCTGTTCTCTCAGGTCTTTCGGATAATTATTTGACTCCCATTTTTCAGTCGACCATCCAGGCTATTGAAACCATCAGTTCTCAGAAATATTCCAACAATCCCATTCCTTTCAGAATTATTGCCGACCATCTCCGTGCCGCTGTTTTTTTGTTAGCGGATGGAGTTGAAGTCAGTAATAAAGATCGTGGTTATGTTCTCCGTCGTCTTATTCGCCGTAGCATTCGCCAAGGGAAAATATTAGGTATTAATCAAAATTTTTGTGCTCATTTAGGTCAAATTATTATCAATAATGCTTCTAATTTTGCCGGTGACTATCCGGAATTATCCCAACATCAACCTTCTATTTTGACTGCTCTAGAAGCTGAAGAAATTAAATTCCGTCGTACTTTAGATAAGGGTTTAAATAAAATCACCCAACTTATCAACCGTCAAAAAAGTTTGTCTGGGGCTGACGCCTTCGATCTCTATCAATCTTTTGGTTTTCCTTTAGAGTTAATCCAAGAAGAACTTCAAAAACATAAGCTCACCCTAGATTTAGAAGAATTTAACTGTCTTAAAGCTGAACACCAAAAACAATCTCAAACTCTTTCCGCTGGGACCTTCAAATCAGGTTTAGCTGACCATTCGGAAATCATCACTAAATATCATACTGCCACTCACTTACTTCATGCCTCACTTAGAAAAATTTTAGGACCCGAGGTTCATCAATCCGGTTCCAANNCCCAACTGCAAGACATTGAAGACTTGGTTAATCAGCAAATAAAAAATTCTCTCCCCATCAGTCATATTTCTGAAAGTTTTCAAACCGCCCAAGCTTCCGGCGCTCTGGCCTTCTTTGGTACTAAATATCCCGATATAGTCACTGTCTATACTGTTGGTGATACTAATAACCCCTTTTCCCGAGAGGTCTGTACCGGTCCCCATGTCGAAAACACCCATGTTTTAGGTCATTTCAAAATCACCCGCGAAGAATCGGCTGGATCCGGTAAGAGACGGATTTATGCTATTCTTAACTAATGACCGAGTCCTTTTATTGGCTGGTATCCATTACCTCTGAATCCCTCTCCGTGGCCTTAATCAAACAAGGTCAAACTCCCTTGCCGGTTGCCATTGGTCCCGAAACTGAGTGGTCTATGGATGATCCTGAGTCTTTTTTACGCTCTGTCGACGTTTCCTTATCTGCTGCCGCTGATAAAGCCGCTCTCAATCCAGAAGCAGAACCCGAAAACACTGCTTTTATCGTACCTCCTCTCTGGATTGGTAGTGACGGCAAAATTGCCGCCAATTATCTCAAACTCCTGGAAAATCTCTGTCGCTCTCTCAAGCTCAAGCCCATGGGTTTTATCAGTAACGATGAAGCTTTTGTGGAAGCTTTGGGTAAAACAGACTCTTTTCCGCCTTCTTTTATTCTCCTTCATCTAGGTAAAAAAGAATATTCAGTTTCTTTAGTTTATTTGGGTGAAGTTAAAAAACGCTTGACTCAAGCTTTAACCGCCGATTTTACTCCTCAGGATTTAGAAAACACTCTCTTAACCATCCAAACTGATTCCGCCTTACCTCCCCGGATTTTAGTTTTTGGCAATCTAGGTGATGCTGTCATTGAAGACTTGAAAAACTACCCATGGATAGGTAAAAAGAATATTGAAACCTTTCTTCACTTACCTGACGTTGAGGCCTATCCCACTCCCGACCTTTTCGCCCTGTACATTCGCAGTATCAATACTCAATCAGATGACACTCCTGTGCCACCACCAGCAGCCGAAGAAAATCCATCTGAAGATACCACACCCGTCATTGAAGAAGAAAGTAATATAAACATTCCTGAAACTGAAGTTACCCCTGCTGACTTAGGTTTTGCTGTGTCTCAAACTGAAGTCACTCCTGCTCCCAGTCCCAAGAAGCTTAATCTCCCTAAATTTTCTTTTAAAAGCATTAAATTACCTAAGCTGTCCTTTAATCCGCTTTTTTTATTACCCTTAGCTTTGACTCCTCTGATTCTGCTTTTACCTTATTTACTGACCCGAGCCGAAGTAGTCATGAATTTTAATCCAGTGGAAATTAACCGTGAGGTTAACATTACTCTAGATTCCAACGCCGACACTCTTAGTAGTAAGGTTATTCCGGCTCACAAAAAAACTCTTAATCTAAATTTCAGCGATTCTTTGGATACTACCGGCCAAAAAGAAACCGGAGATAAATCCAAGGGGCAAATTACTGTTCTCAATCAAAGCGACAAAATTCAAAATGTACCCAAAGGCAGTCTTTTGCTTCATGAATCCGGCAAACAATACGAACTGTTGACCTCTGCTCAAGTCCCTCCTAGCACCATAGATTTCGGCACAGGTACCATTACTATGGGTCAAGCTAAAGCCGATATTATTGCTACCGATATTGGCTCCGATTATGACTTAAGTCAAGATGCTCGTCTGTCATTCAAAGAAAATTCTAATCTTCACGCTAAAACTTCTTCACCTATTACCGGCGGTAGTAAACGTCAGGTTCGCGTGGTTTCCGAAACTGATAAAGCCAATCTTAATAAGCGAGTGACTGATTCTCTAGACGAGCGTATTGACGAAAAAGTTAAAGCCGAAGCCTCTCTTGAAGGTGTTTTGCCGAGCACCCTCTTTATTGATAAAAAACAATTGGATTTTAACCGTGAAGTCGGTGAGGAGGCTGATCAACTCCAAGTTAATGCTACTTTAACCCTGTCTTTACTCCAAGTCGATCCCAGTAAAAATGAAGAAATTATTAATACTCTGCTCAAAGATGATCAGACTTTTTTAAATTCCATCACTTCAATTAAAGATTTTTCTTTCTCCTTTACTCCGACTCAAAATACTTCCCAAAAATCTACTGGTAAATTGACTATTACCGGTAAGAGTTTGCCTAAATTAAATTTAGACCCTCTCCGACAACGTTTAACTAAACAAAAAATCAGTAATGCTGGAAAAATTATTGAGAGTCAACCTCAAGTTTATAACTACGAGGTTAAAATTCTACCTTCTGTCTTTAATATTTGGCAGCGTTTACCTCTGTCTCCGGAAAAAATTACCATCATTCAACAGTTTTAAATGTCCTATCTTTACGTTAAGTCATCTCCAAAACCTCCAGTTTTGAAAAAAAAACTCAATCCCAAACAGCGTCAACTGTTAGCTGGTCTACTTTTTATTAGCGGTATTGCTGTGTTTATGTCAGCACTTTTCCCGATTCTTCATTTTCAATTAGGTTACTCTCCCCAGTTTAATCAACTCTTAAATCCTCTTTCCTCTCAATTCTACAATCCAGCTGTCGCTGTCGATAACTCTCCTGATTTAACCAATCTATCTAATTGGTTTATCTCCACTTCCGATTCTGCCTCTCGTACAACCATTAACAATCCTTCCTTCTCTTACGCTTCCTATAACCTCTCTATTCCTAAACTTAAAATCGATTCCGCTGAAGTTATTTTGGGCAGTGAAGACCTTAAAAAAAGTTTAATCCAATATCCTAAAACCGCTATGCCCGGCCAATTTGGGTCTCCGGTTATCTTTGGTCACTCCGTTTTACCCCAGTTTTTTAATCCTAAATCTTATGTGACCATTTTTTCGACTCTTCATAAACTTAAACAAGGCGATGAAATTATCGTCGATTATGATCGCGTCCGTTACAAATATTTAGTTTCGGAAATGTATGAAGTCCAACCTACCGATCTTTCTGTTTTGGAGCAGCGTTTTGACGGTCGTTACCTGACTTTGATTACCTGTTCTCCACCGGGCACTTATCTGCGCCGTTTAGTCGTTAAAGCTCAGCTGGCCGATAACCCATGAATTATCTAGGCATTGATTTTGGTACCAAAAGAATTGGTTTAGCCTATAGTCAACAGGGGATTATTTTTACCATACCTCCTCTTCAAAATGATCAACATCTTTTTGACAATTTATTGACTATACTCAAAGAGTATCAAATCAATAAAATTTATATCGGTATTTCCGAGGGTAAAATAGCCAATTTGACTCAAAGGTTTATTGACAAACTGGCTCTCATGGTAAAATTGCCTATAGAGAGTGTCGAAGAGGCCGTTAGCACTCTTGAGGCTGAAGACATGTTTAAAAAAAATCTCTATTCAGCCAAAAAACATTCCCGACACATCGATTCTATGGCTGCCGCCATTATCCTGAATCGGGTTATAAATTAATATCAAAACATGATTAAATCACTGATTGCTCCCATTCAAGCTTGGTTAATTTCACAAGGCCGTTGTGGCGGTTGTGGCGAGGAACTCAAACGCGGTTCCCGTAAATTAGTCCGCAATCAAGTTACCGTCACTTGTCGCTGTGGTCGGATATTTATTCATGATACTAAAAAAGATACCTATCGCCGAGCTCTTTTTGATGAAATTTGATGAAAAAACTGGTATTTTTCCTCCTGGTTGTTTTGCTTATCTTTCCCCTGGTCTTTTTTGTTTATGCCTCTCAGCCTGCCGGTACTGACCAGAGTAAAAAAGCTTTTACCGTCAATCCCGGGGAAACTGTGGCTTCAGTTGCTACCCGACTTGAAAAAAATGGTCTGATTAAAAACCGTTATCTTTTTTGCCTCTACAGTCGCTATTTAAAACTTGATACTCAACTCAGAGCTGGCAACTTTTATTTACAATCTTCTCAAAAAATTCCCGAAATTATCGATACTTTAGCCCACGGCGGTTCCACTGATTACTGGTTTAAAATCATCCCCGGTCAACGTCTTGAAGAATTTACCCCCGGTCCTGAATTTACTCAACTGGCTTTTACCTCAGAAGGTAAACTTTTTCCCGATAGTTATCTTTTACCTACCTATTTCACTTCTCAGGAAATTCTAGATTTAATCAATAAAAATTTTACTAAAAAATTAGCCCAAGCTTCCACTGATTCCACTTCCATCCTAAATGCTGACGAAACTTTAATTTTAGCTTCGCTGTTGGAGCGCGAAGGTCGCTCTCTG
>DBPM01000027.1:0-799 GCA_002304845.1 Candidatus Shapirobacteria bacterium UBA1420 | reverse complement strand
CAGATTGATGCCAGCGTTCAATATACTAAAGATTCCCTAACTAATCCAGAAAAATATTGGCAACCCATTTCCAGGGCCGATCTCCAACTTGATTCTCCCTTTAATACCTATAAATATCTCGGTCTCCCTCCTCGGCCCATCTGCAATCCCGGTCTCGATTCTCTCATGGCTGCCTATCATCCTGAAAGTACCGATTATCTTTATTACATTCACGATAAAACTGGACAAATCTACTACGCCACCACTCTCGACGAACACAATGCTAATGTCCAAAAATATTTAAGATAATTTTTTATTCACTAAATCATTTAAAATTTTCCANNGCAATTTCAAAGTCCACTTCTCGACAAATCTTGACCGTATTTTCAAAAGCTTCTTCATCCTCTCCCGGAAAACCGATAATAATATCGGTAGAGAATCTCACCCCATCCACCTTTTTTTTGATTTTCTTCACCAGTTCCAAATATTCTTTTTGAGTATAACCTCGATTCATTTTTCGCAAAATTTCGTCATCACCTGACTGGAAAGGGAGATGTAACAAACGGTCAATATTGGGATATTTGGCAATTACCTCTATCAATTCATCCGAAAAATCCCACGGATTACTGCTTACAAAAGAGATTTTTTTGAGAGGTTTTTTGGCTACCTCTTCTAAAAGTTTCGGAAAAGCGCTTTTAATTCTCTTTTTGCCCATATTTACCACTGTTCTACCCTCAGCTCCATATGAATTTACATTCTGTCCAATCAGTATGACTTCTTCAAAACCTCTGCCTACCGCTTGATCAATTTCTGCCAAAAT
>DBPM01000007.1 GCA_002304845.1 Candidatus Shapirobacteria bacterium UBA1420 | reverse complement strand
AGTGGTGGTGAGAGTTTGACCGACTAGTAAGTTGTTAGAAAACATACCATTACCGTTAGCGTCGACCGAAAAACGAGTGGAAAGTTGAGAAGTGCCGGGATTGTAATTTTGGAAAGAGATAAAGTTATAATTTCGGTTGGTGTTCGTGACTTGAGAATTAAGTAAGTTACCGGAACTAATATTGGGATTACTGAAATCAACAAAACCGCCATTAGCTGGGGCAGTACCTTCAGTGAGTAATTTAATATTGCCGCCATGATTACTATCGGTGGCTTTAATGAGAATACTCTCACCTTCAAGAGAAAAGGTGCCGGAACTAGATTTAATAGCAGGGGAACTTTCACCTAGATTGATATTGCCTTGGTTGTCAATGACAAGTATTGTATTTTTTTCTCCAGTAACGGAAGGAGGCAAACCTTGGATGGTTTCGGAATTAAGAGCATAAGCAACAGTGGCAATTTGTTGACGGGGATCCATAACTTCATTGCCGGTAGTGATTTGTAACCAAACTTCAGGATTTTCAGAGAAAACATTTTGAGGAATTTCATTACCATGACTTTTACCGATAACGACACTAAAAATACCGTTGGAATCAGGAACAACTACCTGACTATTGCCGATAGCGGAATCGTATAGCTGGGTACCACCAACAGCGCTATTGAAAAATTTAAAATTGATGGCAGTGGAACTGGTAATAGGGTTACCGGCTGAATCAGTGAGACGACCTTGAAATGACATAATTCGACCTGGTCTGACTGGTTGAGTGGCGGTAGAATAAGCCAATTGTTGTTTAGTTTTAAGAATACTTTGTTGATAAAGACTGTAAGCTAAACCTAGAAAAAGAGCGATGAGACTACCTAAAATAAAATATCGATTGAAAACATAGGGGTAATTGAAACGTTTACGATTAGGTTTAATTGAGCTAATTGTGAAATTAAGTTGACTGTAATCTTGAGAATCAATGAGACTGCGTTTACTTAGAAAATCAGCAAAGGAAGAAAGAGAGGAAAGTTTTCTTTGCAGAGTGGCATTAGAAGATTGTTTGACTTTGAGAAAGTCGAAATATCGTTTGAGAGTAGAGAGAGAAAAATTATTCCTGAAATTCATTTTGATTTAGCCAGTCAAGATACTGGTGAATGTCATTGAGATAGTTTTTGATCGTTAGATTTGATTTGTTCTCTTTCTTAAGTTGTTCTTGATACTGTATCAGGAGAGAATTGATGTCTTCATTTCGAGCATGTCGGATTTTACGTTGACCTTTGCGAAAGAGATTGCTTTGGGTGATATGTTGATTGAGGAGGAATTGGCAGAAGGAGGCGAGAGATGCTAGATGTCTTTTGGAATTATTTTTACCGGTAATTTCCTGGATGTAGTTTTTAATAATTTCAGAAGATATTTGAAAGTTAGAGTAAGTTAAAAAAGTTTTGAGATCCTGGAGGTAGTTGCGAATGGTGTTAGATTGATATTGACGTTTCTGGAGCCATAGAGAGTAAGAATTGAGGTGTTGGGGCAGGATAGAGATAGCCATAGGTTATAAATTGCTTTTAGCTTTGAAATTATATTTTTTTATACATGTTTATCTGTTTATCAGCTATGTTTATATATATTAATTATTAATATCTACTACTAGGAAAAGGGTGTCAATAGCCAGATTTACAGCTTAGTTGAGGTAGTTTGTTATATATTATTTAATATCATTTAGTTGTATTTTAAGTATTTAATAAATTTCACAGAGATTTTCATATTGGTTTTAGGTACTATAAATATGTATCAAAAGATATGTATTAATAACTTTTTTTAGAATTAAAAAATTATTTTTTCGGAAAAAGTGCGGTTAAGATATTATGATATTAATTAATATATTAAATTAAACAAATTTATTAAAAATTAAGTGATTTTAAGTAAATTTAATGAAATTTAAAGATAAAAAATCTAACCAAAGAAGAGATCTTAATTGATATAGTAAGTGGGGGCTGATATAGAAAGAATCTTTGAATAAAACAAAAAATTTATGAGAAGTTTTAGAGGAATTAAAAAATAAAAATAAAAGTCTATTGATTATATTTTTAGTCTAAAAATAGGGTAAAATGATAATAATAAAACCTTTATCACTTATAGCTGTTGAGTGCTAAAATATGAAGTCAGTAGGAATATTTGCTATTATTGGCTATGGAAAACAAAAAGTTGTACCTGAATTTAGGTATAGGGTTACTGGTAACCTTACTACTTTTGTTTTTAGCTACGAAAGTAGTACCTTCGGTTTTAGTGACACTAACTAAAGCAGCTCCGGCATCGAAAGTATCTGTAAATAATTCTTATATTTTAGGAGGAAAGACTTTGGCTCAGGCAGACGGTGAAGATAAATGTGTAGTCAATGTATTTGTATTAGATAAGGACAGTAAAGGAATTAAGGGAGTATTAGTTAGTTTATTAGGCACACCGGAAGGTGAAATAGAATCAGTTTCAGGAGTTGATGGCAAGGCTACCTTTGAATTAAGTTCTAAAATAGAGGGTCAGTTCCCAGTGTCGGCCACCATAGCGGGGACACCAATGGCTGGAGGGGTGAAATTAACTTTTAGGAACGAATAAAAAAGGGTTTAAAGAAAGAGAACAGAGATTTGTTGTTTGAGGGTAAAATCTGATGTCGAAGCACTGATTTGGTATTTTCCAGGTAAAGAACTAGACAGGTTGAAGATAGCTTTACCGAAATCATCAGTTTGAGGTTGGACAGCTTCAATATTAAGTGAAGGATTAGAGGAGAGAGTGACTTGTTTTTGACCAACACCCAAACCTTGAGAATCAAGTAAAAAGACATTGATACGGATTTTTTCTTGACCATTAGCTTGGGCTTGGATAGGGGAAGCAAAGATATAGGAGTTTTCTCGAGTGGGAAGTTGATTAGTGGTAGTACTAGCGCGGCTACTTAAAATGACTTGTCGACCTACAAACAAAAGGATAATTAACAATAAAAGTAACCCCAATATAGTTAAAAGAATCTTTTTAGACATATATAGCGATATCTTTATTATAAATGACTGCAGGGAGAAAGTGGCGATGACGAGAATGGTGACGACGAATAAAAATAATTAAAAATCCGATTAAAAAAGCTAGAAATAACACGAGCCAAAACCACTGAAAGTGGATTTGTCCATAAAAAAGAGTGTTGGATTTAGGTGAATCATTTTCCAAAAAAGTGGCAGTGCTGAAGAGTCTATATGCGGATTGGGAATTTTCAGCGAGATTAATACTATAGTTACCTTTACTATCGGTATCGATTTCTAAAATAGGTAGAGATCTAGCATGAGCAGTTTTAATTAAAGAAATTTTGTGATTAGTTTGTTGATGAAAGAAAATTTTAATACGACTATTAGGAATGGATTGTCCGGAGGCGAAATTATTTTGTAAATCCAGGGAAATGGTTGGGGAGAGGAGAATTGGACCAATATCAGTTTTAGAATTATTAGGAGGTTCAGGAAAACAGACCGGATTATTACTGCGATTGGCGTCATCAAAAGAAAGAAGACAAAGTTCTTGAGGATTTTTAGGAAGAAGCACTTGATCAAAGAGAAAATAACCAGATTGATCACTATAAGTGACGGCGAAAGCTTTGGGACTAGAAAGTTCAACTCTGGAGGAGGGGCTAGTATAACCAAAAATGGTGACAAAAGTACCGGGAATACTAGCACGAACAGAGACAGCTTTGTTTAGAGTAATCAATTAAGATCGATCCTGATATTTTTTCTTGAGAGCTTCTAACTCCTGTTCCAAGGCCTCAACTTGAGGATTGTTTTGGGTTTTAGGGGGATTTTTCTTTCTTTGACGAATAAAGAAGATGAGGGGAATCAGGATGATCAAGACCAGGATGACAATTTTGTAGGGAATAACCCAGAATGAAAGAGTGGCATCAATTGGTTTACCACTAGGACCGTAGACAGCGTTGAGTTTAGCTCGATAGTAGCCAAACATAAACTTACGATTGAGAGTATTGTCAAATTCGCGACTAGTGTAAGGGAAGATATTAGTGTTACTGAGTTTTAATTGATGGCTACGAAGACCGAGGGTGTTGTAAATGTTAATAGAACCGGCAGGAGCAATATGAATATCTGAAAGATTGGTAATAATAGTTTTAAAATCAACAGGACCGTATTCAAAAAATTTTTTAGTAGAAAATTCTTTAACTTGAGCATTTTCAGTAATATCTCCAGGAACAGTGACATAAACTAGACTGCCGACTTTAGTTTCAATGGCAGCACCAGTTTGAGTAATAGTGGTGTCAGCATTGTGATTGTAAAGAACCATAGCATAATGACCACCGGGGGTAGCATCTTGAGGTACTAAGAGAGTTAAAACTAAAGCTTTAGTTTCACCTGGTTTAAGTTTTACTTGAGTGGGGGATACTTGAATCCAATTAGCCGCAGCCCAACGATTGTCATTTTGACTTTCAGTTTCAATACGTACCGGAGTACCCAGGTCGTCAACAACAATAAAGTCTTCAACTGAAACAGTGATTACTTTTTCAGTGCGTGATTCGTTGCGAACTTTAATTTCTTTGGTAAGTACATCGCCAGGATTAGCATCAGTAATTTCTAGACGAGGCGGAATGGCACTAAGACCCAAGGAGCTTTGTTGAGCTAAAACTGATTTGGAAAATAAGGTGATTAAAATTACTAAAGAGCTTAGAATGATGAGGTGGGCAGATTTTTTCATATTTAGAAAGTAGCTGTAGCGGTATATATAACTTTAGCTTCGTAGTCACCGGCTTCCTGAGTGGTAGTGGCAGTAATCCGGTAACAAACGTTAGCCGACTCAGTGGTGAGCGGGGTTTTGGTGTTAAGCATGATGGGTTGAGCATTAGCATAACCAATGCCAAAAGGTTTAAAGTTAGGTGAAGAAAAGGCAGTAGTGGCACCTAAACTGGTAACAGTGTAACCAAATTCTGATAAAGTGGAACTAACTCCATCCCAAGCTGTGGCGGTAGTAGGAGTACAACCGGTGCCATTACAAGTGGTATCAGGAATGGTAGTGTCAGTGTTGATATTCTTCATGACTCCAGCCTCATAAGCTGTAAC
>DBPM01000040.1 GCA_002304845.1 Candidatus Shapirobacteria bacterium UBA1420 | reverse complement strand
GGTGCCATGCTCAAAGCCCTTCAAAACGATTTTCTAACTATCGGCCGCTTTCTTAAAAATTAAATTAAATCAATTACAATAAAATTATGAATTCTACTTATAAAACTCAAAAAAATTTTAAATATGCTCCCGGTCAAGACGCCTTGCGCATTGCTTCACTGGGTTCTTTTGGTGATGTCACTCAAAACATGTTTGTTTATGAGTTTGCTCCCAAAGGGGATTTTTCCAAATCCCAAATTATTATCGTTGATTGTGGTGTCGGTTTCCCCGAAGAAGATGCCTTTGGTGTCGATCTCCAGATCCCTGACACTAGCTATCTGCTTGATAAAAAAGACCGAATTTTAGGTATTTTTATCACTCACGGTCACGAAGATCATATTGGCGCTGTCCGTTATGTTTTACCTATTCTTGGCAATCATATTCCGGTTTATGCTCCCAAACTAGCCGCGGCTTTCATTGAATCTCGACTGGCGGAAAACAATGTTCGTGGCTCCGTTCATGTTTATCAACCCGGTGATATTTTTCACTCCGGTCCTTTTACTGTTGAACCTATTCGAGTCACTCATTCCATTCCTGACACCTTTCATTTCGCCATCAACACTTCTCTGGGTACTTTTTACCATGGTTCTGATTTTAAATTCGACGTTTTCCCTCTTGATGGTAAAGGTACGGAATTTAAAAAAATTGCCAATGTTGGCAATCGTAAAGTCGTCGCTCTCATGTCCGATTCACTTGGTGCTGACCATGAAGGTTATTCACCTTCAGAGCGCGATATTGCTGAAAACTTTAAACATCAAATTGTCGAAGCCAAAGGTCGAGTTTTTGTGACTTCCATTAGCAGCAACATTATTCGCTGGGCTCAAGCCATCGAATATGGAAAATCTGTCGGTCGTAAAATTTGTATTGTCGGTTATTCCGTTGACAAGGCTATCAATATTGCCAAAGACTTGGGTTATATCCAGTTAACTGACAATGATCTTATTACTCCCGAAAGAGCCAAAAATTTTCCTGACCACAAACTCCTCTTTCTGGTAGCCGGTTTCGCCGGTCAACCTGACTCAGCTTTAAGTAAAATGGTCATGGGTAAACACAAAGTTAAGATCAAATCCGGCGATAAAGTTATCTTTTCCTCTCCGGACTATATTCCCGGTACTACCAACAATATTAACGATATGATTGATACTCTTTCTAAAATGGGTGCCGATGTCGCTTATGGTGGCAAGGAAGAACTCCATGTTTCCGGACATGGTTATCAAAAAGAGCATGCTCTTCTAATGAATTTACTTACGCCTCAATATCTCTTGCCTATCGGTGGTAATTACCGCCATATCAAAAGCTATTTTTCTATGGCCAAGATGGTCGGTTTCAAAGAAGAACAATTTATTACTCCCGATTTTGATTCAACGGTGACCTTTTATGCTAATGGGAAAGTCGATACTGATTTTCATATTCCTATTCACAAAGTTTTAATTGATGGTCTAGGGGTGGGCGATGTTGGTGCTACTGTGCTCCGAGATCGTAAAGTTCTCGCTGAAGACGGTATGTTCAGTTGTGTTTTAATGGTCAACAAGGCTCAAGGAACACTCTTTAAAGACCCAATCATTCTTTCTCGCGGTTTTGTCTTTATGAAAGAAAACACCGATTTAATTAATTATCTAAAAAAAGAAATTCTGGAAAAATTCAAAGTTTTAACTAGTTCTCCGGCCAATTTTGATTATATCCGCACCGAGCTTCAGGCCCATATTGAAACCATCATCAAAGAAAAAACCGGCCGTGAACCCATGGTCCTCCCCTTGATTATTGAGGTATAAGACTGACTTTACTGCTAAAATAAGCCATGAGGTATTCGCAATTATTTGGCAAAACCAGCAAGACCGTCAACAAAGACGCTCTTGTCGCCAGTCACCGTTTTTTACTCCAAGGTGCCTTTATCCGCCAACTTTCTGCTGGTAGGTACTCTCTTTTACCCTTGGGTATGAGGGTTTATCGAAATATTAAAAAAATTATCCGCCGGGAAATTAAAAAGATAGGTGCTCAGGAAGTTTTGGTGCCCTCTCTCCATCCCATCGAACTCTGGCAACAAGCCAACCGTGATAAAAAATTTGGTGCCGCTATGATGCGAGTTACCGATCGCAACCAAAATGAATTTACTTTAGGTGCCACCGCTGAAGTTGTTATGCTTGATTTGGTTAAACAATTCAATGTTTCTTACAAAGATTTACCTGTCAATATTTTTCAATTTTCCCAAAAATTTCGAGATGAGGCTCGTCCCAGTGGGGGATTGTTACGAACTCGGGAATTTACCATGAAAGATGGTTATTCCTTCCATGTCGATGAGGCTGATTTAAAAATCACTTATCAAAAATATTGGGATGCTTATCTCAAAATTTGTCAAAGTTTAGATCTCCAACCAATCATTGTCGAATCGGACAATGGAGCTATTGGCGGTTCTGTTTCTCATGAATTTATGATTCCTTCAGAAGTTGGCGAAGATACTATTGTTCTTTGTGAGTGTGGTTATGCTGCCAACCTGGAAAAAGCCACCTTTATTAAAAAAGACCAAAATCCCAACGAAAGTCCTCAACCCTTAACTCCGGTTCATGCTCCCCGTGGCAATACTATGGAGGATGGGGTGAAATTTCATAAACTCCCTCTCTGGCGACAAATTAAAGATGTAGTTTATGTGGATGATCACGATAATTTTATCTTAGCTATTATCCGCGGAGATTATATGGTCAATGAAACTAAATTAAAAAATGTCCTAGCGACCAACGAACTCCGTCCTGCTACCGACGAAGAAATTCGTCTCAAACTTCATTCTGAACCCGGTTTCATCTCTCCTGTTGGTCTGAAAGGGGCCAAAATTATTGCCGACGATTCTCTAAAAAATTTAGTTAATGCCTATGGAGCCGCCAATAAAAAAGACACAGATTATCTAAATATCAATATTGGTCGAGACTATCAACCTGATTTGATTGTAGATATTGCTCAAGCCCAAGATTCTTTTATCTGTCCTCAATGTCGCCATAAAAAACTCACTTTAACTAAAGCCGTCGAATTCGGCAATATTTTCAATATTGGTTTTGTCTACAGTCAACCCATGAAAGGCACTTTTGTGGCCTCTGACGGTTCCTTGAAAAACCTCTACATGGGTTCTTATGGCATTGGTTTGGAAAGAGCTATGGCTATCGTAGTTGAAACTCATCATGATCAACAA
>DBPM01000015.1:4717-7856 GCA_002304845.1 Candidatus Shapirobacteria bacterium UBA1420 | reverse complement strand
GATGCTTTGCAGAAATTAAGATACAAGAGAAATTTGAAACGGGGTAGTAATAAAGATAATGTGACTTGGGATGAGTTTGTGGATCAAGAGTTAAGGGAATCAGAGTCGACTGATCCGAATAAACAGAACTTGATTGCTTGCAGGGACAGAGCGGATTATCGATTGGAAAATAATGGCAGTTTGGAAGATTTATATGAACAAATAGACAAGATATTAAAGATTTTAAAAATATGAAAACTAAAAAAACAAATACTGCCCAAAAATCAGACTATGTTCGACCGAGTTGGGACGAATATTTTATCAAAATTGCGGCTTTGGTAGCGGAGAGATCGACTTGTTTGAGACATCATGTGGGGGCAATTATAGTTAAAGATAGGCGAATAATGGTGGTAGGATATACAAAGTTAACTTATGAAATACTTTGAAGCTAATTATAAAATCGTCGAAGGGATTAGTGAAAAAAATATCGAGGAGTTGATCTTATTCAGTCGTCAAGATGAGGAGGTATTGAAGTTTACCGGGGATAGGGAAAGATTTGCGAATAGAGAGAAATTTGACCAATGGTGTGAAAAAGGGAGATATATTTATACTTTGGTTGATCAAGAGGGTAAATTAGGTGGAATTGTGTGGTTTGGGGAGAAAGAGGGAGCTTGGACATTGGCTATCAGGATGTATGGGGCGGCGAGGGGCAGAGACTGGTCCCATGATTTTTTATCCGAGTCGATGAAAAAATTGATGGAAAGAAAGGTGTTTAAGACATCGGCGGTTAAAGATTGGTGGTTGGAATGTAGTGAAGATAATATGCCGGCGAGAAAATTATACGAAAAAATGGGATTCAAGCTGAGTGGAAAAGGAAAGGAAGAGGGGAAGATTATTTACCGCCGGAGCCACGACTTTGAGTCCGAAAAGAAGAATTGAAACGGTTGTGGTTAAATTTAGGTAAATTGGGACGGCTTTGAAATTGGGGGTTTTGGAAAGGTGGTTGGGGTTTGAAAGGTCTAGGGTTGGGAGGAGTTACCGGTGTAGTTTTTTTAGGTTCTTTTTGAGTCATATCTGAGTTTATTTTAGCAGATTTAAAAAACGATCTATACCCAGACCCACACCACTGCAAAGTGAGAGGCGACTGCAATAATCGATAAAATCGGTAGAAAAAGGATGGAGGGGTAAGTGATGTTGCCGGCGGTATTCTTTTTCCATTTCAAAAGCGGATTTGATAGAATTAGCATCGGTATTTTCGACGCAACCATTGGCGATTTCGATGCCGTTGATATAAAGTTCGAAACGATCGGCAATGGTTTGACCTGTCGAATTACCGACAGGTTTAGCCAGGGGAGAGAGGTAGGCGGGGTAGCTGGTGACAAAGGTGCCACCATGACGAGGGAGTTTGGGCTCAATTTGGTTGAGAAAGTATTGGTTAAAATCAGCTTCATTTTGAGGTAGATTGGAGGGGAGTTTGAATTCGGTAAAATCAATTTTAAGGAAATGAAGAACAAATTTTTTAGTAAATTTAATCAAATCGGCCAGATTTTGGTCAGGCAAATACCATTCCAACATGAGAAATTCGGGGTTATGAAGCTCATTGCAGGCTTCCAGGTCTCGAAAACAATGACCGATAGCAAAGCATTTTTGGCGATTTTGAGACAGATGTTTTTTCAAAGCCAGCTCGGGAGAGGTGGGGAGATAAAAAGTTTGCTGTTGATGTTCCCAAGTGGTTTTGAAGGCATAAAGATTGGGTTCTAGAGGTAGACTGGGGTTGAGATAGGGCACCTCAACTTCGACAAAGCCTCGGCGCCAAAAGTATTTCCTAATGGACTTTAATAATTCAGAATGTGTCATATATTTGTTGGTTTATATTATAAATCGGGCAAAAATAATTTTATTGGCTGAAAATTATCTTTGCCCTCTTCTTTAATTTTTAAATTGCAAAAATAATGGGGGTCGGGGCAGAGAGGAGAGGCGAGGCAACGAGATAAATAGTTGGTGACGATTACAGAAATAGGATCGGAAAGGGAGCCGAGTTTGAGGGCGGATTCACAACAAGGATAAAAATTACCGTTTGATTGTAAGGAGAGCATGGCACAGCCGAAATTTTTTGGGGGATAGACAGGGTAATTTTGACGAATATGTTTAACTTGAGCTGGGGTGAGGGAGCCGAGACGGTCGGTTAAAAAAGTGAAATGAAGAGCTTTAGAGAGGGATTGGGGAAAGGAATGGCGGTAGGAATAGGAGTCTTTGGTGATCAGATAAAAAATTTCCACTGGAAAACCGAGTTGGAGAGCATGTTTGACAAAATTGAGGCTTTTTTGAAAATTACCGGAGCCACGGTTGTGGTCATGAATTTTTTGGGGGCCGTCAAAGGAAACGATGAGTTGACAATTTTTCGGATCTGTAATTTGGTCTAACTTATCAATAGTGCCGTTGGTAATAATGGTGATAAAAATATTTTTTTTGAGGAGAGTGTTGACCAGACGGGGAAAAGAGGGGAGGGTAAAAACTTCACCGCCACAAAAAATGATAGATTTTAAATTTAAATTAAAGCGTTTTTTTAAAAAAGTTTGATAATCAGTGACAAAATTTAAGATTTGCCGGTTGCTTAGGATATTTTTGGTCTTGCTGGTATAACAATAACGACACCGGAGATTACAGAACTCCAAGGGAGAAATGTAGATATTTTCCAGGCTAGAAATTATTTTAGCTTGGTTGATTCTTTGTGTTCGGTATTTTTTTTGCACCAACGACAGTATTTATTGAACTTCAACTTATCAGGAGTATTAGTCTTGTTTTTTTCGGTCAAATAATTTTGAGCACCACAGACTGAACAGTTGAGGGCGAGTAAAATACGAGGTGTTTTTTTTGCTTTGGACATGGGGCTATTTTATCAATTAATTAAATGGCCGTCAAAGGCAGTTTTTGCTAAGGTATCGCAAAAGAACTCGCTACCTAGATCAGAGGGGTGAATGTTGCTACCGGAATCAATCAGTTCCGGAAAACCGTCTTGATTGATCAGACTGGGGCGATAGGCATCGGCCAGGGGTAGTTGATTTTTTTGACTAAAAGCAATGAAATTATCCAAATACAGTTTAATAGTGTTGGTTTTTTCAATTTTGTCCATAGCGGTGAAATGGAGATTACTAAGACC
>DBPM01000015.1:0-4683 GCA_002304845.1 Candidatus Shapirobacteria bacterium UBA1420 | reverse complement strand
AGGTAGCGATTGAGACTGTTTTGAGAATTACCCAAATGATTGTAGGCAAAAGATTCGAGAATAATCAGGTCCGGTGATTGGGAGATAATAGAGGGATTTTGTTGATCCAGATAGCGAGTGCTTTGGGTTAAACGGTCGTGGGCGCTTTCGATAGTGGTGGCACCATAACCATATTTAAGAAAATTGATTTGGGTTTGGGGATAGTATTTTTGAAAAGATTTTTGACAGAGATCGAGATTGAGAGTATCAATCATAGAATCACCCAGGAGAGCAATTTTTTTGATTTGGGTTTGAGTACCTAGAACGGCTGGAGCGCTGGTGGGTAGAACTGGAGTGGGGGTGGGGGATACAGGAGTAGAAGCTACCGGTTTGTAGGCTTGAAGAAGTTGATAATAGAGAGGCACGATAGCTAAGAGCATATTTATATTCCAGGATATCATTTATTGATATAATGGGCTGTATTAGGAGGGTTGGCCGAGTGGTTTATGGCGCTAGTTTTGAAAACTAGTGAGCGCAAGCTCTCAGGGGTTCGAATCCCTTACCCTCCGCTATAGTTAAGGTGTATAAATAAGTAATATGAAAAAAATAATAATTGCTTCAGTGGTGCTAGTATTAGCTGTTTGGGTTATGAAAGAGTGTGGAAATAAGAAGGTGTCGGTGATAGCGGATAAGACAGATTCGGAGAAAATGGTTACAGTGGATTATAAGTGCGATGACAACAAGACAATTAAAGCGATTTATTTTAATGACAAAGTGGAATTACAATTGAGTGATAAAAGAAATATGTTGTTGATACAAGGAATTTCCGCATCGGGAACTAGGTACACCAACAGTGATCAATCAGTAATTTTGTGGAGTAAAGGTAACACAGCTATGATTGAAGAAAGTGGAAAAAATACTTTCAATAATTGTAGTGAGAGTCGAAGTGAAGAATCAATTTGAGCGTGGAATAGAATTTGAGTCCATGACCTGTCCGAGGTCCGTCAGACTGCTTGATTAAAATGATTTGGTTATTTTTTGATCTGCAATAATTTGTTCAATCAGGGCTTTACTTTTTTGTCGTTTGAGCCAAAATTCAATTTTTCGTGCCATTGTTAATGTTGGGTATTCCTGTTGAAAGACGAGTTTAAAGGGTAAAGAAAAACTGGTGTAAGTGCTGCGTCCACTCAGATGTTCTTGAAGTCGGCGATTTAAGTCAGTGGTGCTACCAATGTAAAAGCGAGAGTTTTTTAGAGATTGGAGAATATAGACGTAGGCAGACATTGAGCCTGGAATGGAATTCGAATCCATGACCTTCCCCTTACCAAGGGGATGCTCTACCAACTGAGCTATCCAGGCAAATTGTTAATCCATGACCTGTCCGATGTCCATCGGACTGCTCTCAACTGAGCCTATGGCCAAAGATAATCCATGACCTGTCCGATGTCCATCGGACTGCTCTCAACTGAGCCATGAGTCAAAGATAATCCATGACCTGTCCGATGTCCATCGGACTGCTCTCGACTGAGCCTCTAGGCTGGCTGACCTGAGAGATTGCTTGTTATTTTAACAAATAAAGGTGAGATTGTGGTGGATATTGTATTTATGACGAACTCATACTAAAATAGTGCGAGTTGTATGCTTCAATTAAAAAACCTTACTCTGGAAAAAGAGGGGAAGAAAATCTTAAACAAGATAAATTTAAAATTGGATGATAACCGGTTTTATGTGTTAACCGGGCCCAATGGTAGTGGAAAATCAAGTTTGGCCAAGGTGATTATGGGAATAGAAAGCCCTAATGAGGGGGAGATTTGGTGGCAAGATAGGGAAATAACTAGGGAGATGATTGAATTGAGAGCCGAAGAGGGAATAGCTTTTGCTTTTCAGCAACCGGTGCGTTTTAAGGGGATAAAGGTATTGAAGTTGTTGGAATTGGCGGCGGGGACTAAAAAAATCAAAGGTTGTGGGGTTTTGGCTCAAGTAGGTTTGTGTCCAAAGGATTATTTAGACAGGGAAATGAATGGATCGCTGTCCGGAGGGGAATTAAAAAGAATTGAAATGGCGACAGTAATTTTACGAAAACCAAAATTAGCAATTTTCGATGAGCCGGAGGCGGGAATTGATTTGTGGAGTTTTCAAAATTTGATTGAAGTTTTTAAGAAATTGAGAAAAAATTACCACGGAACGATATTGGTCATCTCTCATCAAGAGAAAATTATGGAAATGGCCGATAAAATATTGCTTTTGCAAAGAGGTAAATTAGAGGAGGTGGAGAAAATTGACAACTTAAGAATTCGCCAAAAATGCGGTTGTCGGGGAGGTTGTATTCATGAATAAATTGGAAAAAAAATTATTAAAACAGGTTAATGATTCGAAAATGACGGGGGCGGTGAATATTCGTAAAAATGGGAAGATATGGCAGAGAAAAAACAGTCAGTGGGTGACGATTAAAGATAGTCAAGATGGGCGGGGTTTGGAAATTTGGGTGAAGGAAAAAGCGCCAATGGCAATGGTGGATATTCCGGTATTGTTGACGGAAAGTGGTTTGACGGAGACTGTCGACAATAATTTTTATATCGGTAAAAATTCCAAAGTGGTGATTTATGCCGGTTGCGGAATTAATAATTGTGGGACTAAAGATACAGTTCATAGTGGTCGACATCGTTTTGTGGTGGGACAAGGAGCGGAGGTGAAATATATTGAAAAACATTATGGAGAAGGTGGAAATTTAGGGCAAAAAGAGATAAATCCAGTGACGGCGATAGAATTGGCGAAGGATGCGAAAATGACGATTGAAACGGTACAAATAGAAGGAGTTGATCAGACTGAGAGGGTGACTAAAGCGGTATTGCAGGCGGGAGCCAGTTTAGTGATTAATGAAAAAATAAAAACATCGGGAAAACAAAAAGCGATTTCCAGTTTTGAAGTAAAAATGGCAGGAGAAGGATCAAGTTGTCGGGTGACGTCTCGGGCGGTGGCGACAGAGGCATCAGTACAGAAATTTATTTCCAATATTGTGGGTAATCAAAAATGTTTTGCTCATGTGGCTTGTGATTCGATTATTAAAGATGAAGGCAGGGTGACGGCGATACCCAAAATTAAGGCTAATCATGTGGAAGCGGAATTAATTCATGAGGCAACGATTGGAAAGATTGCCGGGGAACAATTATTGAAATTGATGAGTTTGGGGTTGAGAAAAGAAGAGGCGGAAGAGGAAATCATGGCCGGTTTTTTAAATTGAGCCTGAAGTCAGACTTGAACTGACGACCTAGTGTTTACAAAACACTTGCTCTACCAACTGAGCTATTCAGGCATTTGGTGATGGGATATTATAGAATACTTTATGGCTAAAAAGAAAATTTTGGTGATGACGGATGATATGCCCTGGGGTCACAGGTCAATTGCCAAGGCGATTTACAGCTTTTTAAAATCACAGGAAAAAAAGGAAAATTTTGAAGTGCATTATGCCGAAGTTAAGGCCAATACCGGTATTGCTGGAGATGCTTATTTATTTGCTTATCGCTATTTACCGGTATCAAATAAGGTGGCCGGTTGGGTGTCGTATAACAAGGTGGCCAGGCGAATGATAGAAGAATCTTCTCGACTAAATTTACCCGGCCCTAAAAGAATAGTAGGCAGATTAAAACCGGATTTGGTAATTTCCACCTATTGGTTTCACAGTCAATCGCTGGCGGGATGGTTTAAGAAAACTAAATCAAAGATTAAATTGTGGACGGTAGTGGCTGATCCTTGGTCGGTTATGCCGGTATCTTACAATAAAAACATAGATTTACATTTGGTTTATGATGAGAAAGGGGAAGAGATTGGAATCAAGGAGATAGGTTTGAGTAAGGAGGCGATTTTGAAAACCGGGTGGTGGACCAGACCGGAAATGTTTAAGAAATATAATAAGTGGGAAATCAGAAAAAAATGGGGAATTAAAGACAGAAGAGCGGTGGTGTTTGTGGGTGGAGGGAGTTTGGGCACTAATTCTTTGACCAGATTGTTGCCAGCATTGTTGATGCTGAGAAAAAAGGCGGCTTTTATCTTTAATACTGGTACAGATAAATTGGCCTTTAATTTGGTGGAAGAATATGTAAGATTGTTTAAGAAAATGAGACGGGGAAATGAGGTGATAATTAAAAATTTTGGCTGGATTGAAAATATGGCGGAAACATTGGCGGGAGTGGATATTGTGTTTGGTAAAGCTGGACCTAATTTTTTGTTTGATGTGGTGGCACAACAGAAACCATTTGTGGCGATTACTCATATTGGGGGACAGGAGGATGGTAATATTGAGTTAATCAAAGAGAAAAAACTAGGTTGGGTAAAAGAAAAGAGGGGTGAAGCAGCCGATTTTTTGTTGGAATATTTAAATAATCCTAGAAAATATCAGAAAAAATACCGGGAAAATGTGAAACAAGAGGCAGCCAGAAACCAAAAGAGTATGGGAATAATACTAAAGAGGATAAAGAAAGACTTGAAGTAACTCCGATGGATGCTGGTAAACCAGAATCCAAAAATAACCTGCCAAAAGTAGGGGCTTCGATAGTGGCTTTTCCACGCAAAAATACGTGGGGAGAACTAGTCTGTAGAAGCAAACCTCTAAAGACAAACATCCTCCATTTTTATACTTTAGCTAGAAAAAACACCTTCTCAAAGACTGCTTTCAGCAGGCTGATATAATTGTAGCATGATTACGGT
>DBPM01000034.1:4476-12665 GCA_002304845.1 Candidatus Shapirobacteria bacterium UBA1420 | reverse complement strand
CTTTCGGTTCTTGAACTCTCCGAATTGGTCAAAGCTCTTGAAGAAAAGTTCGATGTTAAAGCTGTTGCTATGGCTGCTCCTGCTGCTGCCGGTGCTGCTCCTGCTGCTGCCGGTGCTGCTCCTGCTGCTGAGGAAAAAAGTGAGTTTGATGTCACCATTACCAATGCTGGTGCCAACAAAATCGCCGTCATTAAAGTTGTTCGTGAATTCAAACCCGAACTTGGCCTAAAAGAAGCCAAAGACATGGTCGATGCCGCTCCCGCTTCCTTGGGAACTATGAAAAAAGATGCTGCCAATGATGCTAAAACTAAATTGGAAGCCGCTGGTGCTCAGGTAGAATTAAAATAATTCTCATTTTGTCACCTCAAAGTCCCCCGCCATTGCGGGGGCTTTTATTTACCATCAGTGGTGGTCCACAAATTCAATCGCCAAAACAACTTCTTGTCCGCTTCTTTCAAATCTAAAACACTATGCATAAAGCAATTTTTTAGATCCTTTATTTTTTCTAAAGCTCTCTTGGCTAGAGGATTATCACGTCCGGATACCGCCAAAGCCAACAATGCTTCCGAAGCTGTTAAACTTTCTCTGGTTCTACCTATATTCTTATTAAATTTTAATATCTCTTTTAATACTGACTCAGAAATCAATTTATATTCATCCTCAATCCCCGCCAAAATTTTAAGTGAATTTAAAATTGCCGCTGCCTCAGCTCTTAACAGTTTTTTATTTTTACCCACCACTATTTCACCACTATGGAGTTCTATGGCCGCCCCCTCCACCTTACGTGCCGGCACTATCATCGCCAAATAATCTTCATTGATATCTACCTCTTTCATTAATTTCTGCATCCGCTTCAAAACCTGTTTCTTCACCATTCCCCTTTTATATTCTTCCACATACCGATACCAGTAAAAACAAATTTCTTTTTTCGCCGCCTCTCTAATTTGGTCATCATCAATCATTCCCACAGATAACCGATTAACACCCATATCTGTCGGTGACTGATAATTCTTAGAAAAATTATTTTTTCCCAGCATCTTAGAAAACATTTCTTTAATTACTGGAAAAGAACTCACATCCCGATTGTAATTGACTGCCTTAACTCCATAAGTCTGCCCATGCCAAGGATCAATTAAACTAAAATCTCCCAAATCTGCCGTAGCCGCCTCATAAGCTATGTTAATTGGATGTTTCAAGGGTAAATTCCACACCGGAAAAGTTTCAAACTTCGCATAACCCGAATTTTCGCCTCTTTTTTCCTCATGATAAATTTGTCCCAAACAAGTGGATAATTTACCTGAACCCGGACCGGCTCCCCATACCACAATTAATTTATTTTTCACTTTCAAATACTCATCACTGCCAAAACCATTTTCACTGATGGTTAATTTTAAATCTTTTGGATAATTTTTTATTTCTTTCCTTTTGGCTACTCTAACCTTCATCAATTTTAATCTTCTAATTAAATTATCTGCTTCCTTCTCTCCTTCATAACGGTTAATCACCACTCCCTCTACCTCCAAACCAAATTCTTGTAAATCTTTTAACGCCTTAACAGTTGTTTCTTCATAACTTTGCCCGGAATCTCCCCTAATTTTTCCATCTGATAATTGTTTGGCTGAAACACAAAAAATCACTCCCACCTTTCTTTTTAAACTTAAAAGTAGTTTTAATTTATTGTTGGCTTCATAGCCCGGCAAAGTCCTAACTGCATGAAAATCATCAATCAATTTACCTCCAAATTCTAAGTATAATCGGTCACTAAATCTGGACAATCTGTCCTCAATTGCTTTTCGTTGCGCCTTTAAATATTTTTTACTGTCAAAGGCCTGCCCCATCTCCCCATTCTAATCTCTCTCACCCTACAATTCAATGATAATTTTTATGAATAAATGTGTCCGGATTATCATCAATGTATTTACATATCCGCCTATATTCACCATAATTTCGGATAATTCTTTCATAATAATTGCGTTGCCAAAAACGCTTATAAAAACCTGGCCAATTTTGATTTTTCACACCTCGAATATACTTATTGGTGGTAAAAATCTTAAATCTTTGAATTATGGCGCATAATGAAATTCCGGTACGGGCGGAATCCCATTTCCGCCCTTTATCATTTAAAATTTTCCGCCCCGTATTATTTAAAAAATTTTTTTCCATATTATTTGAATTTCCCCACCCCGTATTATTTAAAATTCCCCACCCCGTATTATTTAAAATTCCCCACCCCATATTATTTTTACAACCGACATCCCATTTTCCCTCCATATCATTTTGACCACCAGGGCAGATATAGGAATCTGCCCCTACAATTTTCCTTTCTGTATCACCTACAATTTTATTCCCCGTATTATCTGCAATTTCCTGCCCATTTTTATTGGCATGCCATTTATTTTTATTCGGGCAGATATAGGAATCTGCCCCTACAATTTTAATTATCATATGCACGTGATCTGGCATCACCACATATTTTTCCACCCCTACTCCTATATAATATTTTTCAATTTCCAAAATCGATTTTTCAATCATTTCACCCACTTCACTCAACTCATACATACTTTCATTTTTCCAAAACAAATTTCTCTTAAAATTCAAATCTAAGGTTACAAAATAAAAACCCTGTCGGGTGTAATCATAGCCCGCCAATCTAATTGACCGCCTCTTAAAATTCATCTGTAATTATTATTACAGATTTATCACACCAAATCCATTTTTTCTTCAGCCTTAAGTTTATCGACTATCTCACCTACTCGACCACTCATTTCCTTTTTACAAATCAACAAGGCATCATCTTTGTCAACTATAATCATGTCGTTGACACCAATCAAGGCGACTGTCTTTTTGGCTCTAACCACATTATTGGTACTATCTAACTCTATAGTTTCACCATCAGACTGTATCAGATTATGATCACTTAAATATTTTCCTAGTGACTCCCAAGTCCCAAAATCTACCCATTCAAAAGGCAACTCCACTACCAACGCCCCATTGTTTTTATAAAGCTCTTTGGTAATTTCCTCAATCGCCCCTTTAGGCATCTGAGCATATTCCGTTGGCACTTCACCGCCTTCTATAATTCTTTTTAAAGGTTCTGCCCAATCAGGTCGATATTTTTGATACATCGCCAACAGATTATTTGGCGTCATACAAGTATGATTGGCATGGATTAACAGTTGATCACTGCCCATATATTGCTGAATTTTTTCCTCTTCACTTCGATCAATATAGTCCGCCACCTTAAAAACCTTAACTCCATTTTCTTCACTCACCAATTCACCCTTTACCAAATAATCCACACCTCTTACAACTCGGTCAGGTTTGATACCACCGGTAATATAATCACTCCCTTTTTCCGCTAATTTTCCCGCACTTTCAATCATTTTTATAAATTCGGTCTCTGGTTTACGCAATACATCAGCTTGAACCAACATAAAAGCCTCATCACCAAAACCTTTTTTTATCAAGGAGGCCGCCGCAAAACCAGTCGCCGGTCCCTGATTTCTCATCTCCGGTTCTATAAAAATATTTTCAGGAATAATTTCTACCACCTGCGTTTTAGCCATTTCCGCTTGTTGAGCGTTGGTTTGCAAAAATATTTCCTCAGGCGCAAACTTCAAACGCAAGGCCTCCCAGTTTAATTGAAATAATGATTTTTCCCCAATCAAGGGTAAAAAATGTTTAGGTGAAGTGCTGCGACTCTCAGGCCACATTTTTGCACCCACTCCACCGCAAATGATGACTGCTTTCATTTTTCTTTTATAAAATTTCTAATATTTTCTATCGTCGTTTTAATAATTCTCTCTATCGCCTCTTCGGTATTAAAGGCATTATGAGGTGTAAACACCACATCACTTCTGTCTCGCAAAATATGATAACTGAGCAAATCCTGTAAATCTTCCTTACGTGGTCGCTGACTCATAATCATCGATATATCTTCAATTTTGTCCTCTTCTTCCACTACATCCAAACCTGCTCCTCGCAAAATACCATTATTTAAAGCCCATACCACTGCATTGCTTTCTACTACTGCTCCTCTAGCCGTATTAATTAAAATTGAACCTTTTTTCATCAACTTTATATTATTTCTATTAATAAGATGTCTGGTTTCTTTAACTGCTGGCACATGTAAAGTCACTACATCGGATCGTTTTAATAACTCTTCTAAACTCACCAGTTCCACCTTATATCTCTTGACTATTTTTGGATCCGGATTCTTTTCTACCGCTATAATTTTCATTCCCAAAGCTCTGGCAAAACGAGCCACATTGGCTCCTATTTTCCCCAATCCTACAATGCCTAAAGTTTTTTTATATAAATCAATCCCTGTTAGACCCTCTGGACTAAATTCATCATCCTGCAAAGCTTCATCACCTTCCACAATATTTTTAGCCACCGCCAACATCAATCCAATCGTATACTCCGCTACTGTTCTTGACCCATAAACTGGCACACTAGTCACTTTAATTCCTCTTTTTTGACATTCTTCCATATCTATATGATCAGTCCCGGTTGACCGAGTTGCAATCATCTTTAATTTCGGTAATTTATCTAACACTTTTTTATCAAACTTGGAGTATATAAAAGGTGAAATTATCTCGTACTCAGCCGCCACTTTCAGATTATCCTGCACCTCCTCTTCATAAATACCAATACCATAAGTGTCTAAACCCGCCAGAGCTTTTTCTATCGCTGCCCTTTCCCAAGCCTTGACTCCAAAAAAAGCAATTTTTACTCTATCCATAAACCCATTTTACAACATTTCCTCAATTACTTCATTTTGATCTCTTGACCTACTTATATCCTTTATGTTTTAATGATTTTAGTTAAACATTCTTTTGATATAAGAGGTCACAGTAAATGGACATTCAAAATATAACAGAAGAGAAATCTGTATCTCAAAAACCCGCCCAAAAAAAAGTTAATGGAGTCAGTATTGACAATCTTCCCGATCTATTGACCGTGGCTGAAGTCGCTGATCTACTCCGAGTTTCCAAACTCACTATTAAACGTTGGGGTAAAAGAGGTAAACTTCCGGCTATCCGTATCAACGCTCGTGGAGACCGACGTTATCGCAAAGAAGCAGTTCTCTGGCTTTTAGGTATTCAAGGAGAATAATTATCTCTTCACTTTGCCTTAAGGCATCCCGCAGCGGCGGGATGCCTTTTTTGGTTATACAATCACTCGACCTCGAGGTGTCCTTTTTATCAATCCTTTTTTCATCAAAAAAGGCTCATACACATCTGTAATCGTCTCCACATCTTCAGTCAATGCCGCCGCAATGTTTTCCACTCCCACCGGTCCTCCACCATACTGTTTTTTGACTACATCCAAATACTTCCTATCTGCATCAGATAAACCTAATTCGTCTACCCCTAATTTATTCAAGGCTTCCAAACTTTCCTTAAAACTAATCACTCCATCATTATTAATTTGAGCATAGTCTCTCACTCTTTTTAATAAACGATTAGCCACCCTCGGTGTCCCCCGCGATCTCTTAGCAATTTCCAATGCTGCCTTCTCATCAATTTTAACTTCTAACAATTGAGCTGTTCTTTTAACAATTTCCGCTAGTTTTTCGTCTTCGTAAAAATCAACCTGTTGAACAATTCCAAATCTATCTCGCATCGGCCCCGAAATTAAACCGATTCTGGTTGTTGCCGCTACAATCGTAAATCTTTGCAACTTCAATCTCACCGACCTAGCCGCCGGACCCTTACCCAAAACTATATCCAAAACATAATCTTCCATAGCACTATATAGCGTTTCCTCTACCATCTTATTTAAACGATGCACCTCATCGATAAACAAAATATCTCCTTTTTTTAGAGAAGTTAATATTGACGCTAAATCCCCCGCCCGAGTCAATGCCGGACCGGAAGTCACTTTAATATTCGATCCCATCTCCGCCGCCAACAGCATCGCCAAAGTTGTTTTTCCTAAACCTGGTGGTCCATAAAACAAAATATGATCCAGCGCCTCACCTCGTTTTTTCGCCGCCTCAATAAATACCTCCAATTGATCTTTTAATTTTTTTTGACCGATAAACTCCTGTAATCTTTTAGGTCTTAAAGACAATTCAATTTCTTTATCCTCACTTTTTAATTTCGGATCTAAGTTTTTGTCCATATTAACCACCTAAATGTTGCAAACACCAACTAATCCTTTCTTCTAGAACTACTATTTCCTTGGGCATCTTCTTGATCACTGTTTCAATCTCCTTCCTCTCAAAACCAAGTTGCCTCAAACTCAACACTAAATCATCCTCTAAAAGCGGTAATTCTTCTTTTAGATTTAGTTCACCCAATCCACCAATCTTCGATTTTAAATCTACAATAATCCTCTGAGCTGTCTTTTTGCCGACTCCTTTTATTTTTTCAAAAAAAGCTGTGTCCGCCTCTCCTATCGCTTTAATTATCTGAGTACTCGACGATTGTGCCAAAATCTGGGCGGCACTTTTAGGACCTATCCCAGACACCGTAATCAACATCTTAAACAAATCCAAATCTTCAAAATTTTCAAAACCATACAAAGCCACTTCGTTTTCTGACACTGCCAAATAAACCTGAATTTTTATCTCCTGACCTTCTCTATAATTTCTTCTACCCGTCCAAACCAAATATCCAACCCCACCCACTTCAATCTCAGTATAGTTTCCCCATAATCTGGAAACTTTACCGCGCAAACTTGAAATCATAGCTCATCATAGCACTTTTCAGGCCCGAACAAAAGACGAAGTAAATTTGTGAGTCAAGGCCACTGCCAAAGCATCTGCGGTATGACTCACTTCAATTTTATCTTTAATTGCCAACTCCTCTCTTACCATAACTTCCACCTGTTCTTTTTCTGCTCGACCATAACCAACTAAAGCAATTTTGATCTGTAATGGTGTGTATTCATACACTTTTACCGATAACTCTTCCGCCGCTATTTTAATCGCCCCAATCGCTTCAGCCACTTTTAGGGCACTTTTAGCATTTTTAGCAAAATAAAGACTCTCTATGGCCACTTCACTGACTTGATATTTTTTAATTATCGCTTTTATTTCTTTAAAAATTTTCCCCAACCTCTCCTGGCTACTCTGCGATCTGGTAGTGACTATCACTCCCATCTCCACTACTCCATCCTCATCTATCACTCCCCAACCGGTATTTTCCAAACCTGGATCAATTCCCAATATCATACTCTATTTCTACCACCTTTCTTTCAATTTCTACAGGCGATATCTTTAAAATCATAAATCTGGGGCTCTGAGTATTCCTCTCCACAGAAATCGCTCCCACTAAATCGGTCCTAATTCCCTCCAACTCATATGAACTGGAATAATGTAAATGTCCTGCCACCACCCTTTTCACCCCGGAATCTATTATTAACTGCCTTAACCACCGAGCCTGTTGGGCTGCTTTTTCATTACTTTCTCCCATCACATGACTGGAAAAAAGATTGTTTAGTGGCTTATGCATTACCGCCACACATGTTTTTATTTTGCACCCTGCCACCGCCTCCTCTATCCACTTAACCTGTTCCTCATTCATCCCCCGCCAATAACTGTTATCAATCAAAATTAATTTCACCAAATCTTCTTCGACTATGCCATAATTAGCTCCAAAAATTTTTCGAAAATTAGCCAAACTATACTCATGATTTCCTGGTACAGCCGAATATTTAAGTCCCGAAGTATCCATAATCTCTTTGACTTTTAACAGATATTTTTCATCACCTTTATTAGTTAAATCACCCACCAACACCACCCTGTCCACTCCTTCTTGTTTTGCCACCACCAAGGCCCGTGCCAAACTGTCTGTATCATTATGAATATCAGCCATAAAAGCAATTTTGTATTCTCTAGGTATCTCTGTGGGTAATAAATCCACAACTACTGTTCCTGGCTCTTCGACTTTAAAACGATTAAACCAAAACCACCCCCAAATTACCGTCACTATTATCAGTAACCATCCCAGTACTAAAATAATCCGTCTTTTTTTCACTCTTTCATTGTACTCCATTTTCACCTTAACATTATTATAAGATAACAACTATTTTTTACACTTTTCCACATTATTTAAATATATTATTTTTCTATAGGTTTTTAACTTAAAATTTTCTTTTTTAGCTATATAATTAATCATGAAAATTCTCAAAAATGAAGCTTTAGCTCCTTTTACTACTGTCAAAATCGGTGGACCCGC
>DBPM01000034.1:0-4453 GCA_002304845.1 Candidatus Shapirobacteria bacterium UBA1420 | reverse complement strand
CCTCTGATGTATTTATTCTCGGCAATGGTTCCAATATTCTCATTTCTGATCGGGGAATTCCTGCTACCGTCATTAAAAATAATTCTCAAAGTGTGGCATATCTTGACTCTGATTTAGTTAAAGTAGATTCTGGAGTCCAACTTCCCTGGCTCATCAACGATACTATCAGCCATTCTCTTTCTGGACTGGAAGAATTTGCCTATATTCCCAGCTCTATTGGTGGAGCTATTTATGGCAATATCCACGGCGTTAACAAAAATAACTTTGATAAATTCGTAAGAAAAATTACCGTATTTAATAGAAAAACTCAAACAGTTGCAGAATTAGACTCACCATCCATGTCCTGGGACTATGATTTTTCTGAATTTAAGGAAAAACCCCATCTCATTATCCTCTCAGCCCTCCTCCAACTTACCCCAGGCAACAAAAATCTATCTCAACAACAAGTCAAAGATATTATTGCTAAAAAAATTCTCAGTCAATCTATGAATTCTCTCGGCTCTACCTTTAAAAATCCTCCTGGAGATGCTGCCGGTCGCATTATTGACCAGGAACTGAAGCTCAAAGGTTATCAAATTGGCGATGCCCAAATCAGTCCCAAACACGCCAATTTTATTCTCAATCTCGGTCAGGCTACCGCCACCGACTACAAAGCCGTCATCGACCACGTTATTCAAACAGCTAAAACCAAACTAAATCTTACTTTGGAACCGGAAATTATCTTTTGGGGACAATTTTAAACCGTTGTCAGCACTCGCCATATAAATTTAGGTAGGGCTAATTGCCGTCGCCATCTTTTTGGCTCCTGAATCAGGCTGTAAAGCCATTCCAATCCCATTTTTCGCCAAGCTTTAGGTGCTCTTTTCAGCTCTCCACTATAATAATCAAAGCTCCGACCTACTCCCACCACTACTTTAGCCTTTAATTTCTTTAAATTTCTATAAATCCACTCTTCTTGTCTCTTCATTCCATAAGCTACAAACAAAAAATCAGGTGAGAATTTTTCAATTTCAGATAACACTTCTTTATTTTTGATTGTTGGCTCTCCCGGAGACCATGCCACCTTAACTCCAGGATATTTTGACCACATTTTTTTTGCTGTCCTCTGAGCCCGATCATCCCATCCTCCCAAAAAGAAAAACTTACATTTTTTTCTTTGTCCCGCCGCCACCAAATCTTCTATTAAATCAGACCCTGAAATCAACCCTTGGCGTCCCTCTCCTTTCAGAATTTCTGTAGCACTTTTAACCCCCTCTACTACTCTCAAAAAAAAGTTCTTTTTTCTTAAAACTTTCTCCGCCCACAAGAGTCCTACCCCGTCAATTACTCTAATATCACAACTTCTAATAATTTTCTCAAAATCTGGCTCTTTTTCTGCCAACATCATAAATTCAGGATTTACCGTACATATCCAACATATTTTATTTTTTTTGTCTACATGGGTTAAAAGGTAATTTAGCAGTCGAGACTTAGAACTGCCAAAAAAGCCCAAATCCAATATTTCCCGACTATTTAGGGTAAAACTATCACCCTTCAACCCTCTTTTATTCACCTTTAAAGCTCTTTTTGGGACCATAAATTAACTTATAATAAACAACTTTTTTCAAAAAAGCCACTGGTAACTATTTTTTTATAACCTATAATTTTTATTTACAAAAGGTTTTATCAAACTATATCATTCAACTTTCTCTACAATATATATAGGCTAAATATTAACTATCTCAAATACTCTCTAAACTCTAGAATTGAACAATTTTATTACTCTAGAAAAAACTGATAAATACCAACGTTTATCACAAACTAAACAAAATTAATCTAATAAACTTTCAAAAAATTATAAGATTAAAAATCTTCATATTTGTTTTTATCAAAAAACAACTATATCTTAAACTATAAAGCCATCACCCACAACTATATCACTTGACTGATCGTCGGTAAATTTCCAGATTTTCCAAGGCCATCGCCGCCCCTTTAATTACACATTTTTCGGGTTCCAAAGAGAGGTGTACTGACACACCAATTTCTCTGGTTAACAACAAAGGTAAACTCCTTAATTTTGCCGCCGCCCCTGTCAACACTATCCCCCTGTCCGCAATATCAGCCACCAACTCCGGTGGGGTCATTTGTAAAGTTTCTCTAATTACTAAAATTATTTCATCCAACATTGGTCTTACCACTTCAAAAATTTCCTCGGCATTAATTTCTATACTTTTTGGTAAACCATAAACCAGGTCTCTTCCTCCTACTGTCATTACCTCATTTTTTTTCAATTTCACTGCTGTCCCCAATTTAATTTTGACTGCCTCAACACTTTGCTCTCCCACTACCAAGGCATACTTCTTTTTTAAATAGTCTTCAATTGATTCATCCAAACGACTACTACCTCCCCGCACACAACGACTGGCCACCACCCCTCCCGAAGCAATCACCGCTGCTTCAGTCACTCCTCCTCCCACATTCACAATCATATTCCCAAAAGCCTCAACTATCGGTATCTTGGCTCCAATGGCGGCCGCAATCGGGGTATCTATTAAATAAACCTTTCTGGCACCAGCTTCCAATATCGCATCCATGACCGCTCTTTGTTCAACTTGAGTTAACCCCGAAGCCACTGTCACCATTACCTCCGGACCTATAATCCAAGTCACCCCCATGATTTGTTTTAAAAACCATTTAATCATTCCTACCGCTGCTTCATAATCCACAATTGCTCCCGATTCTATAGGCCTAATAATTTCTAAATACTCTGATGTCTTACCTTCCATTTTTCTAGCCTCATTACCAGCCGCCACCACCCGCCGACTCTCTGCTTCAATTGCTACTACCGATGCTTCTGATAAGAATTTACTCTCATTATCCGACCAAATTGTACAATTTGAAGTTCCTAAATCTATTGCTAACTTCCTCATCCAGCTCATATTCTATATAATACACTAATGACCGCTGCTCGAAATCGTAAAAGTCTTCTGTTTATTCTAAGTATTGCCTCTTTGGTGATTCTATTTACCTTTCTTATTTCTGTTTTCGCTAGCGGATATCGTCTCGATCATGGTAACGGTGTTTTTCGTCTTCGAGCTACCGGCATTCTCTCAGCCACTTCCAAACCCAAATCAGCCAATGTCTATCTCAACGACATTCTAGAAACCAATACCAACAATACCCTTAATCTTGATCCTGGAACTTATCATCTCAAGATTGTTAAAGACGGTTATTTCCCTTGGGAAAAAAATATTCAAATTTATCCCGAATTAGTCTATCAAAGTGATGCTGAACTTTTTCTGAAAAATCCCACTGCTTCATTTTTTAGTGAAATCTCTATTCTTCATCCCACTTTGGCTCCAAACGGTAACAAAATTGCTTTTGCTGTTGCCACCACTTCTGCTGAATTTCAAGAACCTGGCCTGTATCTCCTGGAATTTACAGACATTCCTCTACTAACCAGTCGGATTAGTCACAAATTAATCGCTTCTGACCATCCTGGTCTTATGTGGTCAAAATATAATTTTGAATTTTCTCCAGACTCCAAATCAATTATCGCCACTACACCCAAAGGTTCTTCTTTTTTAATTGATCTTGATAAAAAAATCTCTACCAGTAACCTTACTGACATTAGTTTTCGTCTACCCACCATCAAAAATAATTGGCTTCAAGATAAAAAACGCTTCACTTTCTCTCTTTTAGAGAGATTACCTTCAGGTTTAGCCTCATTTATTGCCACCAATTCTACTCTAGCCTACAATTCTTTTGGAGATAAAGTCTTATATACCGCCAGCGCTAGTGGTCAATTACCGTCTCTTCTTGCTTCCCCCCCGCCTAATCGTAGCACTCAAAACCAAGACAGAAATCTTCAACCCGGCTTTTTTTATGTTTATGATCTTAAAGAAGACACTAACTTTAATCTAGGTAGCACTCAAACTCAATTTTTATCCTGGATTCCCTATACCAATCACCTTAGTTATATTGCTGATAACAACCTCTATATTATTGAATACGATACCACCAACCAACACTTAATCCATGGCTTTCCTAAAAACACTCCTCCCTTTTTAGCTGTTACCCCTGATGGTCAAAAACTGTTTACTCTTGAAGCCAGTTCTGAGAGTACTCCGGCTGCATTTCTGTCTCTAACGGTAAGAGATCGTTAACCTCACCTAATTTTTCAATTTGGTCGTAAGGAGCTTCTAATCTCGCTTCCATCACTTCTTCAACGATCGGTGCCTGCTGAATCACTTGTTCTCCTAAGACTTGGGGTTGTGTCAAAGACTCAGCATTGCCATATTCCACAAACCTCAAAGGTATCAAAGCAAATATTGCTATTACAAAACATACAACCAAAGTTCTTGAATTTCTATCAATATCAGTAATCATAAAACCAGTCTAAACGGAAAAATGTGGCTTGTCAATCTGGTACTTAATACTATCTACTTAATCCTTTATACTATCCTCACTACGG
>DBPM01000033.1 GCA_002304845.1 Candidatus Shapirobacteria bacterium UBA1420 | reverse complement strand
GTGGGTTTGGGAGTGTTAGTTGGTACTGGAGTATTGGTAGGAGCAGGTGTACAGTCGTCATCTACATAATCAACTGAACAAGGATCCTTGTCGGTATAATAAACATCTAACTGTTGAGTGCCGCAGTAACTACGTTCTAGACAAAGTGAACTACCGTCCCTGGACCAAATAGTATTTTGCCAACAGGAATGGCCTGTAAAATCATTAGGACACTTGGAGAGACTGGCAGTAATCCCTCTTTGAGAACACCAATTATTTATATCTCCACCACAAGCCCAACCACCGCTATAACCAGCAGCTTTGTTTCGGATATCTTGGTTTTGCTTCACTAGAAACAAAACACCTCCTAAAGAAAATAAAAAGAATAAAATGCTAAGTATTTTATATTTCATGGCCGATAGTAAAATAAGGATACACTAAATAACAAAACAGATGCAACAATAATGGCAGTAGTGGGTAAAGAATTACCACTTTTATAAAGAGTGGAAGTGGTAGAGATTTTAGCGGTTCGAACGGTAGGTATAGGTGTAATCGTTGGACTGGGCAGTGATTGAGTCGGTGTTGAAGTTAGAGTAATAATGGGTTGAGTGGGAATGAGAGTAGCTGAAGGTGTCGCTGTAAAAGCAATATTACTATTACCCTGGGACTGCGAAGATACACTAAAGTTGACATGGATAGTATCTTGAGTGTCGGAAACTGATAACTGATGACTACCTAAAGATAAATCATTAACTGGTGACCAATGCCAAGTATTGTTTTCAGGAACATGTACCTGAAAAGCTTTATCATCTAAGATTAAACGAAGGTTGCTGCCAGCGGTAGCTTGGCCAAAAACGTCTGGTCGTTGGGTGGTAATAGTTTCGTTATTTTTAGGACTGGTTAAACTAAGTGAGATGGATGAAGTTGCGGGGGTAGTTGTGGGTAAAGAACCAGCGGATTGTACTGATAAATCCTGATTAACTTGACCAAAAATAATATCAGGGACTGGATCATTGTTATTTGTTTTATTAATGACGCTAGTAACTTGATTCTCAGGAGAATAAACAACAATTTCTTCATCGAAATTATCAGGCGGAGTAAACCAGTTATTAATTTTGTCATTAAAACTATTAGCAAAAGAAATATTCCACTTACCCTCACGATTAGTGATAGCAGAAAGAGTTTGGCTACCAGGAATGTTTAAATACACGATAGCCCCAGACAAAGGTGTACGGTCAGAATTAAGTACCCTACCCCAAGCTAAATTAGAAGCGGGTACTGGTCCCGCAGGTTTAAGACCAGTTTTTAGAGAATAAAAAGTGGACTCATACTTCTTACCCCCAGAAACAATACTCCATGTATAAGTAGTGCTAGGGGTTAAATTATTAACCTGAAAATAGTGTGAGGTATCGACTGGAGAGAGGTTGGAAATAATTTGACCGTTGACTGATAAGGTTGATTGACAGTTTTTACCCGTAGTTAAAAAAGAGTAATCAAAAGAGGAATCAGTTAAATTGGTAACCTGGGGATTAATAGGGTCACAACTGGAGCTAGCATCAGAACGGAGACTGGTTTTTTTAGTAGAAAGAAAAACTCCTACCGCTAAAATAATTAGGAGAAAAAAAAGACCTAGAATAGTAGGAAATGTTTTAATGCCTTTTTTCAATTTCGTCTAAAACTTGAATATTTAAGTTGGGAGAAACAGTCTTAATTAAACTATAGTCCTGTTGGTCTATGGAAGCAGAAATTAGATTGTCGTAACTTTTCTGGACTACCAAAATAAATACAGCCAAACAGGTAAAAATACTAATTAAAATAAAATATCGAGAGAATTGTTTTTTCATTTGGGCCAATAGTAAATACTTAAAGGTAGTGAAAGATTTATTTGTCGACCACTAGTACTAGCCTCATTTACGGACAGATTTAGACCATTAAAATCTAGTAGGCGACGACTTTGTGATAGTTCAGTCAAAAAAAACATAGATGGAGTAAAGGAGACACTTTGAGTGAGAGTAGTTTGGTAAAAAAGTTCGTTTTCCTTGAGATTGTATTGTAACTTATCAAAATAAATTTGATGCTTGGCAGCAGTAGAAGCAATAAAACTATTGAGTTTATAGAAACCTGGATGACTAGGCAAACTTTCATCAACTAAATAATATTTCTCTTGAACTTGGGCAAAAAGATCTTGAGCGGCAATAATGTCATCAATTTTTTTACGAAGTTGGAGAGTTAAATTCTTTTTATGACGAATATCACCAACTAACTTAGAAATGGTTAAGAAAGTAGGTTTAATGGCAAAAAAGATAAAAAAAGCGATTAAAAGAAAGGTGCCACCGATTTCTAAAGATCGAACGAATTTTTGATCTTCTTGTTTTTGACGGAGATAAGCAAAGAGCGGATTGAGATTGGAAAAATTAGCTTTCACTCTTTTTAAAATTAATAACTACATCGAGATAATATTTATTATCTCGACTTTTCTTTTCGATGCGGCGAACATCAACACTTTCAATGTCCGGATTAAGAGAAGCATTAGTAATAAAATCAACCAGAGAACTTTCTTGATAAGAATATAATTGGGCGACACAACTGAGATCTGATTGGTTAGATTGTTTTTTAAAAGAAAGACTTTGAAAAAAAATATCATAGGGAATCGTATTCACCAATGAACGCATATAGCGGGTAAGATCCGGTTTATTTTTATAAAATTTATCGATGTAGTTGAGTCTTTCCTGTAAGGATAAATAATCTTTTTCAAACTCCTGGGTACTGGCGATAATAGCTTTTTGTTGACGAAGAGTATCTGAAAGATCAGCATTTTCTCGGTCTAGCCAAAATCGAGACAGGAAAGCTAAGATCACAATCAATTCGGTAAAAATAATAACTACTCGACCGACACCGGTGGCCCAGCGTAAAAAACGAGCCAAAGGGCTTTGACTGTTTTCTTCTTGTGGCAATAGAGATATCTCCTTTTTGGGAGGCATACTATCAGTATAGACAAAAAAATTAGGAAAAGAAACGTAAGAGACGTTTAAAATAAGACTTAAAATGTTCGTATTCAGGTGAACGTAAAAGTGAGGTGGTAAAAATAAAACTACTTAGTCCAAAAAGAACAGAAAGAGCAAAAACAACAATAACGTTAATAGTGCGACTAGTATCAAAAACAAAAAGATCTAAAATTTTAATAGCGATCCAAGCAAAAAAACTACCGACACCAGTAGCTAAAATAATTTTAAGTAGATTGATATAGCTTCCACGCCAGTCATGACCATTAACCCGTTTGAGAAAGACTGTAAAAAGAGTTAAAGATTGGATTAAGTTGGCACTGGAGGCGGCTATAGCTAAAGCAACGATACCTAAATTAGTAAAACGTAAGAGGAGATAACTAAAAATCACATTGACACCTAGTGACAAGGCTGAGATTTTGAAGGGGGTCTTGGTATCATGAAGAGCGTAAAAAGAACGAATAAGAATCTGAATAACTACCTGACATATAATGACTGGGGTTAAAAAGGCTAAAGTGTGAGCAGTTAGTAATGTGGCTGACCAAGGAAACTGTTTACTGCCAAAAGCAATGCGGACGATAGCCAGTCTGTCGATTAAGGTAATGGCGGCAATAGGGATGGTAATGTATAAGCCTTGCAGGATAGCTTTACGAACAGTTTGACGAAAAAGATCAAGTTGATTTTTAGCAACATTTTTGGAAAGAACAGGTAGCGAAGCTTGACCAACAGTAGTGCCAAAGATTCGACTAGGAAGATAAATAAGTTGAAGAGCTAGATTTAATAAAGAAAGTGAACCAGCAGTCAAACTTGAAGCAAAAAAGAGAGTAACAGTATTTTCAATTTCAGATAAACCTAAAGAGAGGGTACGAGGAACCATAAGACGGATAATGTCTCTAACACCATGAAATTTCAGACTTAATACTGGACTGTAAACAAAACCTGACTTAAAAATCGCCGGAAATTGGATAGCCATATGAAAAAAAGCACCAATAACTGCCCCATAAACAACCCCATGAATACCACAGAGAGGAGCTAAGGTAAAAATGCTGATAATAATGGTTAAATTATAAATAATTGGCGAAAGAGCCGGTAAAATAAAATTTTGTTTGACCTGCAGAATAGCCGTCAAAAAGTTACTGACTAAAAAGAAGATTTGAGCCAATAAAAGAATTCTGGTCAAATTGGCCATGAGTTGAATTTGTTCAGAACTAAAACCCTGGGCAATAATTTTGGATAAAGGAGTGGCAAAAATGAAAGCAAAAACGGAGATAATAACAAAAATAATTAAAAGCAGATTAATCACAGCCGAAGCGGTTAAGTAAGCTTCTTTTTTGTTTTTATGTAAAAGACTGCTAAAAACCGGAATAAAAGAGGCGGAGAGAGCACCAGTCACCAGAAGTTTAAAAATCAGATCAGGAATCCTGAAAGCAGCGTTGTAGGCATCCAGCTCGAGAACACAACATTTAAAAAAAGCGGAATATAAAAATCGAGTTCTGAGAAAGCCAAGTAAAGCAGAGATTAAAAAGGTGATAGCCAAAACCACAGTGGCAGAAAAGATACTTTTTTGGCGCTGAGCTAAAATGGATTTAAAATTAAAGTGAAAGGACATAGGCTATTGCTATTGTAGATTATTGTAAATGGAATGGCGATAGGCTAAAATAGGCTCTATGCCAATTGGAAGATCTGCAAAAAAGTCATTGAGAAAATCAATCAAAAATAAAAAAGTTAATAATGCTTTTAAGATTAAAATAAAAGCAAGTATTAAAAAGTTTTTGGAAAAACCGGATCAAAAATCTTTAGATGAGGTTAATTCCTTACTTGATAAGGCCTTAAAAAAGAATATTTTAAAGAGAAATAAAGTGGCCAGATTGAAATCGAGATACTCGAGAAAAATTGAAGTCAAAAAGGTAACTCCCAAAAAAGCTACACCTAAGAAGGTCGTCAAAAAGACCAAAAAGATGTAGGCTTTTTTATGAAGAAATTTTATATCACCACACCTATTTACTATATTAATGCGGAACCGAGTGTAGGTTCGGCCTGTACCACTGTAGCCGCAGATGTAGTGGCTAGAGTTCATCGTCAATTAGATGAAGAAGTCTTTTATCTGACTGGAACTGATGAGCACGGAGAAAAGGTGGCCCAAGAAGCTGCCAAGGTCCAGTTGACCCCGATGCAATTTTGTGATTCAATAACCCCGAAGTTTATTCAAGCTTGGAAATTGTTAAATATCAGTCATGATTTTTTTATCAGGACCACAGATCCGCGACATGAAAAAATTGTCGATGAGTTTTTGCAAAAAATATTTGACAAGGGTGATATTTATAAAGATAAATATGAGGGTTGGTACTGTAGTGGCTGCGAGGCTTTTAAAACAGAAAAAGAACTGGTGGATAATCATTGCCCTTTACATCCTCCAGAAAAAACAGTCTGGAAAAGTGAAGATAATTGGTTTTTTAAGTTATCAAAATATGTGCCCCAAATTATTAAACTATTAGAAAACGACGAGAGTAATTATATTTTCCCTGAAAGNNGAAAATGTAACTTGGGGTATCCCCGCCCCTTGGGATAAAAGTCAAACTATTTATGTGTGGATAGACGCCTTGATTAATTATTATAGTGCGACTCAATTTTTAGAAAATAAGAAAGCATTTTGGCCAGCGGATTTACATCTGTTAGGTAAAGAAATTTTGTGGTTTCATGCAGTGATTTGGCAGGCAATGTTGATGTCAGCCGAACTGTCTTTACCTAAAAAAATTTATGTTCATGATTTTTACACCATCGACGGTCAAAAAATGAGTAAATCTCTAGGAAATACGATTCCACCCAAGGAAATGGTGGATTTGTTTGGGGTCGACGGGGCTAGATATTTAATCATCACCTCTTTTCCAAATGATGGTGATGTAGATATTGGCATCGAACGTTTTAAAGAAAAATATAATGCTGATTTAGCCAATAATTTAGGGAATTTATTAAGTCGGGTGTGTAAACTGGGTGAAGGTTTAAATGTTCCGGAAATCTCGGTTAATAAAGAGACTTTTATTAAACTAGTTAATCAATTGAAATTAAGTGAAGCAGTGGGCTGGGTACTGGAAAACTTGGTCAATAAATCCAATAACTTGCTGAATCAAGTGGAACCATGGAAATTATCCACAGATGATCCTAGAAGGATTGAGGTATTGACAGAGTGTGCCAGCAATTTATTAAAAGCAGCTGATTGTTTAGAGTCAGTCATACCGACAGCTGCCAACAAAATTAAGGAGCAATTAAGTGGAAAAATAAAGGCTTTAGAGACAACTTTGTTTCCCAGAATCAAATAATGATTGATACTCATGCTCATTTAACATCCAGGTTTGGCCGTAAAAGTGGTGATATTGATGGACTTGAATACGTAATCTTGGCAGCCAGCAGTATAGATGATTCGAAAGAAAATATTACTTTGGTGAAAAGCGATAAAAGACTATTGCCCAGTGTTGGCATACATCCGCAAGAGATAAATAAAGAAATTGATAAACAAATAAATAGTTTGGAAGAATTGCTTAAAAAGCACAAAGAAATTGTAGCGGTAGGAGAATGTGGTTTGGAATTTGTAGGTGAGGTTGATAAAAATTTGCAAATAAAATTTTTTGAAAAACAAATTAAGTTAAGTCTTAAATATAATAAAGCCATAATAGTCCATTCCCGAAAAGCAATAGAAGAAACTCTGGAAGTGTTAAAAAAATATCAAAATTTAAGAGGAGTAATTCATTGTTACAGTGGTGGTAAAAAAAAGATAAAAAACTTTTTAGAGTTGGGAGAAGATTGGTTTTTTGGAATTGACGGTAATGTGACTTATGAGTCAGGTCTGATTGAAGTAGTCAAAAATATTCCTAAAGACAGGCTAGTTTTAGAAACTGACTCTCCTTTTTTGGCACCTATCCCCCATCGAGGTGAAGAAAATAAACCGGCTTGGATAAAAAATATTTATGAAAAAGTGGTGGAAATCTGGGGAGAAGAATTTAAGAAGACTGAAAAAATAATTGATGACAATGCTAAGCGTTTATTTAAGATAATCTGAGAGGATGGCTTCCAGTTCTGATTTGGAAGGATACTGATCAATCAAAACAACTTCATTATCAATTAAGAGGATAGTGTTACCTTGTAGACCTCGGGCGTAAACTTTGCTCATATCCCGAATATATTCAGGATCATCAATTTGAAAACGTTGACAAAGAGAGTCCAAATCAGCAAATAATTTTTTTCCAGGTGGTAAACCACGGTCAAAAAGCTGTATTTTCATAATAAGAAATTATAACTCAAAATTGGCATTGACGTCCAAAGTATCGGGGTCGGAAAATTGTTGCTTTTGAGCTTTATAAAAAGCCACCAAGGCAATCATGGCGGCATTATCAGTATTGAGTTCTTTTTTAAAAGGCATGTAAACAGGCAAGGAATATTTTTTCGCTAAAACTCGCATTCGTTGACGTAAATTCAGATTGGAGGCGACTCCGCCGGAAAGTAAAAGTAGTTTTGGTTGAGTTTTTTTAATAGCCAACTCAAATTTACGAAGTAAAGTGGAAAAAACAGCATTTTGGATTGAGGCGGCGAGATCAGGTAAATTTTGGGCAATTTTGCTTTTAGGCCAGTCTTTAATCTGGTAATAAAAAGCGGTCTTGAGACCAGAAAAAGAATAGTCAAGAATTTTTTTGTCAGGTAAAGGACTGGGTAAAGTTAAAAAATCGGGGTGACCGGTTTTAGCCAGACGTTCAAGCACGGGACCACCAGGATAGCCTAAACCCATAAGTTTGGCAGATTTATCCAAAGCCTCACCAGCAGCATCATCCAAGGTCTCACCAATAATTTGATATTGACCAATATGATGGATAAGAACGATTTTAGTGTGACCGCCGGAGACAGTCAGACTAAGAGCGGGGAAAGATTGTGAACGTAGAGGTAGACCACGACGATTTTGTAAAAAATTTGATAAAAGATGACCTTCGATATGATTAACACCGATAATTTTTTTCTGATGCTCTACAGCTATAGACTTGGCAAAATTGAGACCGACACTAAGAGCAATGGCAAGACCAGGACCTTGGGTGACAGCAATAACATCAATGTCTTTTAAACTTAATTTAGCTCTATTTAGGGCAGTTTGAACCACCGGTTCGATTCTTTGTTGATGAGCTCTTTTGGCAATATCAGGAACAACCCCACCCCATTGGGCGTGCAAATTAACTTGTGAGGAAATAACATTGCTTAAAATTTTTTGATTAGAAAGAACGGCAGCACAAGTGTCGTCACAACTGGTTTCAATACCAAGGAGATACATGGTGTTGTATTATAGAATAAGATGACTTCAAGAACAAAATATCTTTTACTATCAGCAGTTTTATTTTTATTAAGTATTGCGGGAATGGGAATCTTGTATCTAAGACAAACATCCCCAACTAAGGAAATAGCAGTAGTGGAGCCAACCTTTGCCTTTCCCAGTCCAACACCAAAAATGATGGAGAGTATTATCATTCCCACCAATCAACCTACTGCTACACCAATTAGTCCTTCGCCAACGCCACCAGCTGATAGTCAGGTTTATGAAAATGAGGATTATAAATTTAGGCTTACTTACAGTAATAATCGCCGAATTTACGAGGAAAAAGAAGGACAAGGCTTAAGAGTGACTTTTTATAGTTCTCTAGGAAACATAGCTGTACACATGGGTAAGACATGGTCTTGGCAACATCCTGATAGAAAATTAAGTGAAGAGTTTTTGGTGGATAATGAAAAGACTTTTATTTTCGAAAATGAAGAACAAAAAATTATAGATTTTGAGAAAGGAGAGTATAAATATAGCATTCAGTGTATTCACAAAAATCAAAGCAAAATAAAAGAAGAATGTGAGACGATAGTTAACAGTTGGCAATTTATGGTTGAGGTAGAGTAAAGGAAATTTGTCGTTGATTGGGACCCAAATAATGAAAAGTCACAGGGATAGTAGTCGCGATTTGCTGTAATTGGTGAAGATTTTTTTGGCCCATATTTTCAGGCCATTCCAGAGCATAAATAGATGAACAATTAAAGTGTTCAAAAAAGTGTAATTCTTTGAATTCAAAGTTATTTTTTAAACGATATAAATCAAAATGATAGAAAGATTTAAAGGTCGGATGAGACAGAGGATAATGATTATAAATGACAAAGGTGGGAGAGAGAATTTTTTGAGTCACCCCGAGGTTTGTGGCCAGAGCTCGAGCAAAGACAGTTTTGCCACAACCCAAGTCACCGGAAAGTAAAAAAACAATCGGTTTGAGAGGAGAGTAATTTTTAATTTTATTAAGAAGATGTTGGGCAATTTGACTGGTTTCAGTTTCCGAATTGGAAATAAGCTGATGATCAGGAGAAAGTAAGATTTGACCGGGGCGAAGAATTTTGAGATCGCTGTCGAGAGCATCAATAACAGTAGAAGGTTTATTTTTGGGTAAAGTACCGGCATCAACCACTAAAGAAATCAAAGATTGTTTTTTAAGTGAAAGAGTTTTGAGAAAAGCGGAAACGGAATAATGAGGAGTCCGACCAGAAAGATTGGCAGAGGTAGCGGTGATGGGTTTTTTAATAATTTTAAGAAGATCTAGGATTGGTGGTGAATCAGGAATACGAATACCTAAAGATTGGTTTTCGGCCTCAATACCCCGAGCTAACAGGTTTTTTCCAGGAGAAATGATGGTAAAAGGTCCGGGAAATAAATTTTGGTAAAGATTTAAAGTGTCTTGATTTAAATGAGCATATTGTTGAGCCATATCTGAGTTCAGGACAGCAATGGAAATGGCTTTACCAGGCCAACGGTTTTTAAAAGCCAATAATTTATCCACCGCAGTTTGATTACTAGGATCAACAGCTAAGATGTAAACAGTATCGGAGGGAAAAACAACCAGATTACCAGCCTGAATTTCGGTGGCGGTTTGGGCAAGTGTTTTTTGATAATTCGGAAAAAGAGGCAAGATTAACATCGGCTTATTTTATCATTGAAGGGGCTCAGATGATAAAATGGAGGTGATGAAGCAAATTTGGGTGACAACGATTTTAATATGGTTATTGATAGTGGGAATATTGAGGGTTTATCCCCTATCTCGGGGTGACAAATATTTTGCTAAATTGCAAAAGTGGTATTGGGCGGTAGAGAATTCTCAATGGGAGAAAGCCAAGACAATGGAAAAGGATTTAAACAAAGAAGATACGGCCGCTTTTGCCAAGGAAAATGAAAATGGTGAGTTACAGAGGAGATTGGCTCAGAGTAAAAGCAAGTTGAATAAGACTGCCGATGATTGGGCAGAAATATCAGTGATTCTGTATAAATTAGGTCAATATCAGGAATCGGCCGAAGCTGCCGCCACAGCCTATGAGATAGATCCGATTCGTGAAGATGTGAGCCGACTCTATTTTAGTTCTCGGGCTTTTCTTCAGAATCCTTAGCCTGATTCTCTTGACCAGCTTCTTCTTCAGATTTTTGAGCAGTGGCCGGAACATCTTCAGGAGCAACTTCTGCTTCCACAGGTTCTTCTTCAACCTTAGGTTCCTCGATAATAGCAATGACTTGTTCCGGATCAGTTTTAATTTCAATAAGATCTTTATCAACTTGAAGGTCGGAGACTGATATTTTTTGACCGATTTCTTCCAAAGAAGAAATATCAACTTCGATCTTTTCGGGCAAATCAGCCGGAAGGGCTTCAATCTCAACTTCATCAGTCACCGGAACCAGAATATTACCATTTTTAACAGCCGGAGATTCACCAATTAACTCCAAAGGAACACTGGCGACAATTTTCTCTTTTAAGTTGACTTGGTAGCAATCAATATGGATTAAATCCCCTAGCACCGGATGAAATTGGGGGTTTTTAAAAAGAACCGGATAGGTGTCTTTGTCGATATTAATTTCAACTAAAGTGGATTCACCGGCATGTTCGAAAATTTTGTCCAGTTCTAGAGCCGCAAATTGAACAGAAATAGGGGTCATAGCCTGACCGTAAATAGTGGCCGGGATTTGACCGGCTTGTCGAAGTTTTTTAACTTTACGACCGGTAACAGTTCTGAGAGTACCAGAGAGTTTGGGATTTTCTTTTTTCATTTTATGACTTTAGTTTGGCGCCTTTGATAACTAACGACTTCGCCACAACTAAGGACAGAGGTAGTATATCATTTCTTTTTAGCCCAGGAGGGATAAGGTTGGTCATAATAGGCTCGAGTGGACGAGGTATGTCTGTTTCTGGGAATCATTCGGCGTGGATCTGGTTCGGCGGAATACTGGGCGGGAGGAGAAAGTGTAGATGGAGAATGTTTTTCTGATTGATGGAAAGGATTGTTTAAAGGAGTTGGATGAAAATGTTGTAAGGTTTTGATCCACTTGATAAAAAAGTTCTTTTCTTTCATTTTGTAGACATGTTCTAAATTATGTTCATATGACTTATGTCACAATAGACAGAATGGGGATACGATAAATTATTTCTTAATGGCGGTTAGTTGAGCAAGTATATCTTCGTACTCTTTGTTGGTGTCGTCAAAGGATTTAATGGCTGCTGATTTTTCCTGAGCCAAAAATTTGCCTAAAGTATCAATTTGTTCCTCTGACATGGTCTCAATTTTTAAATATAATTTCTCTTTGATTTCTTCAGAAAGTAAAAAACTGTGTTTAATTAATATTTTTAAAGCTGTTTTTTTGTCCATATTTATTTATTAGTAGAATTAAATGTGTTAATAGCTTTATCAATAGAAGCTTCATTTGCTTGGTAATCGTCGGATTCTTGTTTCAACATAGTTCTAGCTTGTCTAACCCCCTCAACCATTAGTGGTATGTCGTGTCTCAATTGCATGGCAGCTGGAATAGCATAACTCGGAAAAGCTCCACCAGTAAAAAATTCTGGTAATTGAGACAGCCATGGGGCCATAGTAGGCACGTCGGGAGTAAGATCAACACTGAATTTTGATGGATCTGGCTTTTCACCTGGAGCACGCTGAATAGTTTTGGCAACTGTAGCTAAACCATCCGCAATTTCACCAACCCCGCCAGGAATAAAATCAGCCGCAGAAATACCGAGGTTCAAAAGAGTACGACCAGCCGCAATAGCGGCTTGTTTGATAGTTGGGTCTTTGGACAAGAGATCCAT
>DBPM01000044.1:15291-19858 GCA_002304845.1 Candidatus Shapirobacteria bacterium UBA1420 | reverse complement strand
TACTAAATTAGCCAAAGCTTTGGGCAATAAAAACCCCAACGCTTTACCCAAGATGACCAAGGTCGTCATTAATTATCGGGTGACTCAAGGTCGTGATTCCAAAGAAGTCTTAGAGGCTGCCGAAAAAGAAATTATCGCTATCACCGGTCAAAAACCCATGTTAACCCGTTCTAAAAAAGCCATTTCTTCCTTTAAATTACGTCAAGGCGAACCTATGGCTTATAAAGTTACTCTCAGAGGTCAGCGGATGTATGATTTCATACAAAAACTTTTTCACTTGGTTTTACCTCGGCTTCGTGATTTTAAAGGCATGCCTTTAACTGCTTTTGACCAAGCTGGTAATTATAATTTGACCATTCATGATCAGACTTACTTTTCCGAAGTTGATTTAAATGTTGTCAACAAAATCCGTCCTGTTCAAATCACTTTGGGCATCTCGGCCTCTTCAATTGATGACGCAAAAATGTTATTATCAACCCTGGGTTTTCCCTTTGAGAAAACTGTGTAATTATGGCTACTAACGCAAAAATTATTAGAGAAACTAAAAAACTCAAATTTAAAAACCGTTATCATAACCGTTGTCAAATTTGCGGTCGTCCTCGTGCCTATATTCGTCAATTCGGTTTATGTCGTTTATGTTTTAGAAAATTGGCCAACCTCGGCGTTTTGCCGGGAGTCAAAAAGGCCAGCTGGTAAATATGATTACTTCACTTTCCTGCGATCTACTCATCAGAATCAAAAACGGCAGTCGTGCCGGTCGTAAAAGTATTACTGCTCCTTTGTCGAAATTTTCCGTTACTATCTTGGAAAAATTAAAAAAACACGGATTTATCAGTGATTTTTCTGTCAATGATCAGGCCAGACAGATTACTATCAAAGATCCTAGTGTTTTTGACATCCGTATCTTATCTCGTCCTGGTCGTCGCCTTTATTGTACTGCTAGTTCCATTCCTTGGGGCAAAACTCCTCGTTCATTAATTATTATTTCCAGCTCTTTCGGTCTTCTTTCTCAAAAGGAAGCCACCGCCAAAAAGCTTGGTGGTGAGTTAATCGCCGAAATTTGGTAATATGTCCCGCATTGGTCGTCTCCCTATCACTATCCCTGCAGCTGTGACTGTTACCCTTGATAAAAAGACACTTACTGTCACCGGACCTAAAGGTACTTTAACTTACACCTTACCTCCTAAAATTGAAGCTAAAATTGATAATGGACAAATTACTCTAACTCGTCTGTCCGAAGACAAGCAAACTCGGTCAAATCATGGTTCTGCCCGATCTCATCTTCAAAACATAATTACCGGTGTCGAAACTCCTTGGAGTAAAGAATTGGAAATTCGAGGTACCGGTTACAAAGCCAGTGTTGATGGCAACAAACTGACTGTTTTAGCTGGTTATATTCATCCGGTTCATATTACTGCTCCTGACGGAATTACCATCACTGTTACTGAAGAAAGTAAAATCACTGTTTCCGGTGCTAATAAAGAAGTTGTTGGTCAAATTGCTAGCAACATTAGAAAAATCCGCACTCCTGAGCCATATAAAGGCAAAGGTGTTCGTTATGTTGACGAATTTATTAAGTTAAAAGCCGGTAAAACCGCTAAAGCCTAATATGAAAATCACTACTGACACCAAACTCCGTCGCCTTCGTCGTGTTCGCGGTAAACTGTCTCAAAACTTAGCTTTGCCCCGTCTGTCCGTTTTTCGTAGCAACTGTCATATTTGGGCTCAGATTATCGATGATCAACACGGTAAAACTTTAGCCTCTGCTTCCAGTAAAACTCTCAAAAAGAAGGGGACTAAAAGCGACCAAGCCAAAGCTGTTGGTGAAACCATTGCTAAACTAGCCCTAGATAAAAAAGTTACTTTAGTTAGATTTGATCGCGGTCTTTACCGCTACCAAGGTCGAGTTAAAGCTCTGGCCGAAGGTGCCAGAGCCGCCGGTCTTAAATTTTAAAATATGGATCCTCAAGTCGAAGAAAAAATCATTCCTGAATTTACTGATAAAGTAGTTCAGGTTAAGCGTGTCTCCAAAAAAACCAAAGGTGGTAATCAGGTTTCTTTTACCGCTCTAGTCGTTACTGGTGATAAAAAAGGTCGAGTCGGAGTTGGTCATGGTCGAGCTAAAAGTGTCGCTGATGCCATCCAAAAAGCTATTAACCGTGGTCGTAAATCCTTAATCGAAATTCCTATTGTTAATGGAACTATTACTGATGAAATTACTCTCAAATTCAAAGGAGCTTTGGTTTTACTGCGCCCTGGTAAGCCAGGTAGTGGTTTGATTGCTGGTGGACCGGTTCGGGCCATCGTTGAATTGGCCGGTATCAAAGACATTACCAGTAAAATTATCGGCTCCAAAAACAAATCAATTAATGTTTGGGCTACTCTTGCCGCCCTTAAAACTCTTAAATAAATGAATAACATTCTTTCCACTCTTCCAAAAACTACCCGAAAAACAGCCAAACGTCGAGGTCGGGGTATCGGTTCCGGAGTTGGTGGTCACACTACCGGCCGTGGTGCCAAGGGAGATACCTCTCGCGGTAAAAGCAAACTTACTTTTGACGGTACTAAAATCAAAAAATCCTGGCTCAAAAGATTACCTTTTCTGAGAGGTAAACATCGTGTTTTACCTAAAAACAAAATTTATCCCATTACTTTCACTCAATTAGAAAACTGGTTCAAAAACGGTGACACCGTTGATTCCAAAGCTATCTTTGAAAAAGTTGCCCGACATACTCCTGTGGACTTGACTAAAGAGATTAAAGTTCTAGCTACCGGTACTCTCACCAAAAAACTTAATTTCAAAGGTCTTAAATTTTCTGAATCAGCTCATCAAAAAATTCTTTCTCTAGGTGGTAAGATAGAATCATGAACCGTTTTTTCCGTGCCTTATCTCTTTATCGTGAAGCCATCCGCACCCCTAATCTTCGTAAAAAAATTCTCTTTACTCTGCTTATTTTAATTTTTTTCCGCTTCATTGCTCACGTCCCTGTCCCTGGGGTTAATACTGCTCTCCTTAAATCTTTCTTTTCTCAAAATCAACTCTTATCCCTTTTGGATATTTTCTCCGGCGGTACTTTGGCTAATTTTTCTGTTGCTGCCCTGGGTCTTAACCCTTACATCAATGCCTCAATTATGTTGCAAATCTTGGCCTTTGTTATTCCTGAACTTAAAGAACTGCAAAAAGAAGGGGAATATGGTCGAGCTAAACTAGAACGCTATACTCTTATGATTACCATTCCTTTGGCCATTTTACAGTCTTTTGCTATGTACGGCATCCTTAAGTCTCAAAACATTATTCTTACCAGTTCTCCTCTGACTATTATGGCTCTGATAACCAGTATGGTTACTGGAACTATGATTATGATTTTTTTAGGTGAATTGATTAATGATTATGGTATTGGTAACGGTATTTCTGTGATGATTTTTGCCGGTATTATCTCCCGTTTGCCTATTTCGGTTTATCAATCATTAGTTTTAGCTGATTTTTCCAACCCTCAAACTCTGTTTAACTTAATTCTCTTTATGGCTGTCGCCTTTGCTATTGTTTTTGCGGTGGTGACTGTTGAAGAAGCTGTTTATCGTATTCCTATTTCCTATGCCAAAAGAGCTCAAACCACCTATTTACCCATTAAAATTAATGTCTCTGGTGTTATGCCGATTATCTTTGCTGTTTCTTTAGTCTCATTGCCTTCATTGATAGGTCAGGCTTTAATGCGATCTTCCAATTCCGGTTTAGCCTCTTTTGCTCGCTGGCTTTCTACTACCTTTACCAGTACTTCCTTTATTTATCTGATTAGCTATTTTCTCTTAGTTATTGCCTTTACTTTTTTCTATTCTACTGTGGTTTTTAAACCCAAAGATGTGGCTGAAGAATTACGTAAATCTGGTGGTTTTATTCCTGGTATTCGTCCGGGTACTGCCACCGAAAAGAGATTGGAATACGTTCTTTATCGGGTCGTTTTTATCGGTGCTTTCTTTTTAGCCTTGATTGCAGTTCTACCTGCTGTGATTCAAAAAGCCACCGGTATTTCTTCTTTGACTATCGGCGGAACCTCAGTTTTAATCGTTGTTTCGGTTATTCTTGAGCTTCACCGCAAGATTGAAAACGCTGTTCAAATGTATAATTACGATAAGTTAACATATTAATCATGGCACTTAATCTTTTTATTATTGGTCCTAGTGGTTGTGGTAAATCAACCCAGGCCAAACTCATTGCTCAAAAATATAATTTAACTCATTTTTCTACAGGACAATTGTTACGCAATGAAATCGCCGCTAAATCGGACATTGGTCTTAAAGCTAAATCTTTTATCGATAATGGTAATTTGGTTCCCGATGAAGTTGTCTACGAAATTTTAACTACCAACCTGGCTAAAATTAATTATCAAAATTTTATTATCGACGGTTTCCCTCGCATGTTAAGTCAAGGTCGATATATTGAAAATTTTTTACAGCAACAGAATCAACCTTTAGATCTGATCATTCATCTTGATGTCACCTTTGAAGAAATCAGTGCTCGTCGCGCCAAAATGGGTGTCGAATTCCAAGATAAAGAGCGCACCGACAA
>DBPM01000044.1:0-15221 GCA_002304845.1 Candidatus Shapirobacteria bacterium UBA1420 | reverse complement strand
AAAAAATTAGTACTTTAGAATAAAATATTATTAATTAATTAAAAATGGCAAAAGAACCACAAGTCAAAGGTGTTGTCACCGAAGTCCTGCCTGACCAGCTTTTTAGAGTCAAATTGGCTGATGATGGCCGAGAAATCGTTTGCTATCTAGCCGGCAAGCTTAAAATGAATCATATCCGTTGTCTGGCGGGTGACAATGTCTCCTTGGTTTTATCTCCAGACGGTCAAAAAGGCCGCATTGTTTATCGGGGTTAGAAAATACTATTTACCCTTTGATATTTCGAATAGATTAGGGTAAAATACCAAAGTCAAAAGTCTATGAAAGTCAAGTCGAGCGTAAAACGTCGTTGTAAAAACTGTAAAATCGTCATTCGGCGGGGTGTTCGACGCGTTATTTGTTCTACCAAAAGACATACCCAAAAACAGGGGTAATATCCATGAGAATTGCAGGTGTCGACATTCCAGATCACGAGCGCGCCGAAGTGGCCTTAACCCGTTTTTACGGTATCGGTCCTAAAAACGTCATTCAATTGGCCAAAAAAGCTAAAATTAACCTTGATACTCGCATCAAGTCACTGTCCAGAGATGATGTTAGTAATCTCATGAAAGCTTTGGAAGATTTTCAAACTGAAGGTGATCTTAAAAGAGAAATTCGTGAAAATATTGACCGTTTAAAAGCTATTAAATGTTATCGTGGAGTCCGCCACATGGTTTCTTTGCCTACTCGCGGTCAAAGAACCAAATCCAATGCTCGTACCCGTAAAGGTAAAAAGAAAACCGTTGGTTCTCTTACCAAGGAAGCTTGGGCAAAAATTGAAAGCCAGCAAAAAGCTGTTAAAAAATAATCTATGGCTACCACTACTCGTAAAACTAAAAAAGTCATCAAAAGCATTGCTGAGGCTCGACTCTACGTTCAGTCAACCTTCAATAATACTATTGTGACTATTACCGATGATAAGGGTAATACTCTGTCTTGGTCCTCTTCCGGTCAATGTGGTTTCAAAGGTTCTCGTAAATCAACTCCTTTTGCGGCCACTACCGCTATTGAAAAGGCTCTGGAAGCGGCCCATCCTTATGGTATTAAAAAATTATCAGTTTATCTCAAGGGTCCGGGTACCGGCCGTGATGCCGCCCTCAGGTTTCTTCGTAGTAAAAGAGACTATGATGTCGACATGATCGCCGACCTTACCCCGACCCCTCACAACGGCCCCCGTCCGCCCAAAGCCCGCCGGGTCTAAATTATATGCGTCCTACTTTAGATAAAAAATGTCGTCTTTGTCGCACCGAGGGAGTTAAACTTTATCTTAAAGGCGACCGTTGTTTTTCTGCTAAATGTCCCTTTGAAAGAAAGGGTGCTATTCGTCCCGGTATGCACGGCCAGAAAAGAGCCGGTAAGTTGACTGACTATGGGCTTCAACTTCGGGCCAAACAAAAAGCTAAAAGAATTTATGGTGTCACCGAAACTGCCTTCAAAAACTATTATCTCAAGGCTAAAAAATTAAAAGGTCAAGTAGGTGAAAACTTAATGATTTTGGTTGAAAGCAGGCTTGATAATATCGTCTATTTAGCAGGTTTATCTCTTTCTCGCAGTCATGCTCGATCCTTGGTTAGTCACAAAAATATTTTAGTTAACAACAAAGTTTTGAATATTCCTTCTTATTCCGTTCAAGTTGGTGATGTTATTTCTCTTAAAGATAAAATCGCCAAAAACATCGGTGAAACCCTTCGAATTGCCGACAAAGATTTCCAAGCCCCTGAGTGGCTCGACCTGGACAAAGGTAAATACTCAGTTAAATTACTAACTCTTCCCACTATCGATTCCAATCATAACGGAATTGATATTAATTTAATTATTGAATATTATTCCCGTTAAAAAGGAGACAAACATGATCGACACCAGCCGATTCCATATTAAAACCATTAAAGAGTCTGCCACCTATGGCAAATATGAATTAAGCCCCCTGGTTGGAGGTTTAGGTCATACTTTAGGTAACAGTTTGCGTCGAATTCTCTTAATCACCATTCCCGGTGCGGCTATTACTCGTATCAGAATCGATGGTGCCAACCATCTTTTTACTACCTTACCCGGCGTTAAAGAGGATCTTATCGAGGTTTCACTTAATCTTAAAAAAGTTAAATTTAATTACGCCAAAGAAGATCCAGTTACTCTCACTTTAGACAAAAAAGGCAAGGGTGTGGTTACTGCCGGTGATATCGCTGATTCGACCGTTTGTAAAGTCGCTAATCCAGATCAAATTATTGCTACTTTAACCGATCCTAAAGCTCATCTACATATTGATATGACTGTCGAAAGGGGAGTTGGTTACACCATGGCTCGTGAACAAAAGACCGATATTGTGGGCGAAATTATTCTTGATGCCACCTTCACCCCAGTTTTAAAAGCTAATTACACAGTGGAGCCTACACGTTTAGGTAAAAAGAGTAATTATGACAAATTAACCATGGAAATCTGGACCGATGCTTCAGTCGCTCCCGTAGATGCCTTAAAACTGGCTACTAAAGACTTAATCAATGCTCTTAATCAGATTGTTGATACTCGGGAATTTACCGACGAAGTTATTACTTTAGAATCTTCACCCACCAACCAATTGGCGGAAATTTCTGTAGAAGAAATTGAATTACCCCTCCGAGTGACCAATGCTTTGAAAAAGGCCGGTTATCTCACCATTGATCATCTTTTTAAGGCTGGTCGAGCTGAGGTCAGTAAAGCTAAAAATGTCGGTGAAAAATCCCTAAAAATTATTGATTCCTGGCTTAAAGACAAGGGTTATCCTTGGACCAAATAAACTACTATGAAGCATCGCGTTTCCGGTCGAAAATTAGGCCGAAACACCAATCAACGTCAAGCTCTTTTTAAAACTCTGCTTCGGAGTTTATTTACCCATGGTTCTATCAACACTACTCAAGCCAAGGCAAAATCTATCATTCCTCAAGCCGAGAAACTGGCTGCCCGCGCAGTTGTTGGTGATCTTCGAGCTCATCGCGAATTATTTAATGTTTTTCAGGATAAAAATTTTGTTAATCGAACTGTTTCTATTTTTAAAAATCAGTTTGCCGGACAAACTCAAAACTTTACTCGTCTTCAAAAGGTCAAGTTTCGTCAAGGTGACGATGCTTTGATTGTCAAATTGAGTTTTAATCAAGCTTTTGATCTCAAAAAATTAGCCGACAGTAATGTTGATAAAGCTCCGACTCACTCTAAATTTATTCGCAAAGCTCTTCCTAAAAAACCCACCGTTAAAAAAACAGTTAAAAAATCGAAGTAAATGAAAGCTAAAACCACCGTTACCACTGGCAACCAAGTCAAAAGAAATTGGATACTTTTTGACCTCTCCGGCAAGACCCTCGGTCGTGCCGCTACTGAAATTGCCGCCATCCTCATGGGTAAAAATAATCCCAGTTTTTCTTATCATCGTGACGACGGTGATTATGTGGTAGCTATCAATGCTGCTGAGTTAGTGGTCACTGGTAAAAAACTCAAACAAAAAATTTACTATCGTCACACCGGTTATGCTGGTAATCTCAAATCATTGACCTTAAAAGAATTAATGCAACAAGATCCTCGTCGAGTTATTAAATTAGCAGTTTATGGTATGCTTCCAAAAAATAAACTTAGAGATATTCGTCTCACCCGTCTTCGTGTTTTTACGGACAGTAATCATAAATATGCTGATAAAATAGGTAAATAATTATGGCAAAAACTCCTTCTTCTAAATCCACTGCTACTTACATTTATGCTCTAGGTCGTCGTAAAGCCGCAGTCGCTACTGTTAAACTCTTTAACCGAAAAGGGGAATCCCTTATCAACGGTCGTAGTCCTCAAACTTATTTTCCGACTACTTTTGCTCTCTTAAATCAACCCTTTACCGTGACTAAAACCGAGGATAAGTTTCATTACACTGCCAAAATTACTGGTGGTGGTCAAAATGGTCAAGTAGAAGCTTTACTTTTAGCTTTAGCCCGTGCTCTCAAGAAAAAAGATGCCAATTACACTTCTCTCTTATCTCAAGCTGGTCTACTTACTGTCGACTCTCGGGTTAGAGAAAGACGTATGGTTGGCACCGGTGGTAAAGCTCGTCGCCAAAAACAGTCTCCAAAGCGGTAAAATATTTCATGTCTCTCTGGCAAAGTTATCTTTTGGCTCTAATTCAAGGAATTACCGAATTTCTCCCTATTTCTTCTTCCGGACACCTTAATCTTTTTCAATTTATTTTTGGCTTCAAACCTTCCTTGGCTTTAGATGTTTTTCTAAATACTGCCACTCTTGTTTCAGTTATTTTTTTCTTTAGAAAAAAAATTACCTTTTTTTTCTCTCATTTACCTCAAATTTTTATTGCCTCTTTACCAGCTGCCTTAGTTGGTTTTTTTCTCAAAGATCAATTTGAAATTATTTTTACCCAGGCCTATTTTTTACCTTTTTTCTTTTTTATTAATTCTCTAATTTTACTTTCAACTACAAGAGCTGCAGGTCAACAACAAAAGATTACCTTGACTCAAGCTTTACTGATTGGTTTGGCTCAAGCGGTGGCTATTTTGCCCGGAATTTCTCGAGCTGGAACTACTATTGCTGCTGCTCTAGCCTTAGGTTTGTCCGCTCAAACTGCCTTTAATTTTTCTTTCTCTCTTTTTATCCCTGTCTCCTTAGGCGCCCTACTTTTATCTCTAAAAGATGGTGATTTTCACTCTTTTTTTAACCCTCAATATTTTTTTGTTTTTCTCGTTACTTTTTTAGTTGGTCTCTTCGCTTTAAATTTACTTCAAAAAATTCTTCTTCGTCGTAAATTATGGTATTTTGCTATTTATACTTTTTGCTTAGGCCTCGGCACTTTGATTTTTTATACTTACTTCTGAAAATTTTTGCAAATTTTTTATTATTTTTCTCAGACTTTTATAGCGTTTCTCCACATCCTGAAATTCTTCACCTACTTGGGAGATAATTAACACTCCTTCTCTTTGTTTGTCTTTCATTTTATTGTACCAATTGCTTTCCAAAGCTAACACATAACTGATTAATATCCAAAAGATCGAAACCTTGATGCTTAATAGCCTCCTCTATCGCTTTCATTACCGCTTGTGGTTGACTACCATTAACTCTTTGTGCCAAAGCTTCAGGATTAACTGTTTTTATTAATTCCAACGGCAGTACTGGTACACTTTCTACCCCTTTAGGCGTCGATTTAGTTTTTACCCCTTTGGGAGTGGTAGGGCTACTCTGTCCTGTAGTTAGTGAATAAAGCTGGTTATTCGCCACTATCACTGTTATATCCAAGTTTAATCGAGCCGCCGCAATCATGTGTCCTAAACCCTCTCCATAAATCCCTCCATCACCTCCAATCACAATCACATTTAGTTTTGGGTTAGCATTTTTAATCCCGACAGCTGTCGGGATACTTCTCCCATGCAGAGAATGAAAACCCCAGGCTTTGATAAAATCTGCCATGTTGCCAATACAACCGATATCATAGACGATTACAGTCTGGTCTTGATTTAATTTCAGTTTTTCTAAAACAGTTTTTAAAGTTCCCAAAATTACATAATCGCCACAACCCGGACACCAAGTGGGTTTAATTTCCGACAACCATTGACTCATTCGAGGGCCTCCTTAATTTCTTCCGGGAAAAATGGTCTCCCGTCATATTTTAAAATTCTTTTTTCAAAATCCACTTTCATTGCCGATTTTAAAAGTTGTCCCAACTGTCCAAAGGCATTATTTTCTATTAAAATTCGCTCCGAAAAAGAATTAATAATTTTTTCCAAATTTTCTTCCAAAGGCCACAGAGATACAATCTGTAATACCGCCCATTCTTCCTTGTTTTTCATTGTCTTCATGGCTTCCAAAACCGCTCCTTTAACCGAACCCCAACATACTATTAATTTCTTAGCCTTTATGGAGCCATAAAAGTTTGCTTTTGGTAAAAATTTTTTAATTTTTTCTATTTTTTTTAGCCTCATTTGAGCATTTATTTTAGTTTTATTGGCTTCTTCGACTGAAAAACCCGCCTCATCATGCTCATAGCTGTTATAAAGCTTAATTTTCTGTCCTTTTCCCGGTATGACTTTTTTACTCTCTACAATTTCCATTTTTTCAGCCACTAGATCATCAATATTAGCGTTTGATTCCGATAAATTCTTATCCGATAATAATATGACTGGGACATCAAATTTATTGGCCAAATTGAGTGATTTTTTCCCTAATTCAAAAGCTTCTCTTTGATCTCCCGGTGCCAATACGATCTTAGGAAATTCACCATGTCCGGCATTAACGGCAAATAATAAATCTCCTTGACTAGTCCAAGTTGGCATTCCTGTTGCCGGTCCTGGTCGTTGAGATAGATAAAATACTACTCCTAACTCTGCCGCTCCAGCCAAACTGACACTTTCTGTCATTAGGGCAAAACCTCCACCGGAAGTGCCGGTAGCACTTCTGCCCCCGGCCATTGAGGCTCCACAGGCAATTGAAGCCGCCGCAATCTCATCCTCCGGATGAATCACTCTTATCTTAAATTCATCTTGATTTTTAGCCAAAAAATGTAGTAATCCTGTTGCCGGGGTCATTGGATAAGCGGCGAATAAATTCAGTCCCGCTTTGTACAAACCCCACCCCACCGCTTCATTCCCATCCACAATCATTTTTTCTTTTTTAAACTTTTTCGCTTTATCAATTTTTAGTTTTTGAAAATTATCAGCTCCATATTTCCAACCTAACTCAAAAGCTTGATGATCAATTTCGTCTTGACCGAAATGTTTTTTTATCACTTTTAGCGCCAATTCTTTATTTATGTTTAATAAAAAACAAATGGCTCCCAAAGCAATAATGTTTCCATAAATCTTTCCTCCCAGTTGGGTACACATGGTCGCCAAAGGCAAGTTTAAACCACCATCATTATCGGTTAACAGTATAATGTTTTTACTAAATTCTTTTTGATGTTCTTGCCAATGTCCAGTCTGCAGACTAACCATTAAATCAACTTTTCTATACACCGCAAATACTAGTTCAGTTGAAAAAGATACCTGGTAAGTATTGTGACCTCCTCGCACCAGTGAGGGATATTCCGAATAATCTTTTAAATAATAACCACTTTGACTCAAAATTTGAGATAACAAATTTCCCACTGATTTAATCCCAGTTCCAGCCGGTCCAGCAATTTTAATTGTCCAGATTTTTACCATTGAGATTTTATTTTACTACAATTCTTCTTCAGTCGTCTGCTTTGTTTTACTTTCCCAAATTGATGTTATACTTTTTCATGAAAAAAACTACTTCAAAAAAACCAACTAATACTGTTAATCAGGTCACCACTAAAAAACCACTTTGGCCCTTTATTGCTGTCTTGTTACTGATTATTGTTTTTTTAACCTTCCGTAAATTTGGTGTTGCTGCCACTGTTAATGGCCAACCCATTTCTCGTCTTCGCTATTGGCAACGCTTGGAGGCTCTGGACAATCAAAGAACTCTACAACAAATGACCAATGAAATGCTTATTAAGCAGGAAGCTACCAAGCAAAAAGTTTCTGTTGAACAATCAGAAGTCGACGCTCAAATCGCCACCTATGAAGCCGAGCTGACTAAACAAGGTTTTTCTCTAGATCAGGCTTTAGAGACTCAATCATTAACCCGTGCTGATCTGGAAAACCAAATTCGTCTCCAAAAACTTTTAGAAAAAATGAGTCCCGCTCCGACTGAAGTCACTGATGAAGAAGTTAAACAATATATTACCGAAAACAAAGAATATTTACCTAAAAATTCTACTACTATTGAATTACACAACTATGTTAAAGAGCAACTTACTATCGAGGCCAAAAATACTGCTATGGAAAAATGGTTTAAGGAACTTCAGGAGCAAGCCAAAATTGAACTAATCAAGTAGGTTACTTGTCCAGTTTTTGTTATCATGTCTTATGAAACAAAAAAAATCTGTCAATTTCACTTTCCTGCTGCTTTTAACCGCATTTGTGATTCTTGGAGGTGTTTATATCACTTTTCTTAGTCCCAATCGAAAAACTGCCAGAAAAGACGCTCATTGTGGCCGAGCTCATGTACCTACCACCATTCGCCCTACCGATTTAAAAACCGCCACTGACTGGTTAACTCTAGGTGATTACGATTATGAGTCCGGTAATTGTCAACAGGCCATCGAGGATCTTAATCAAGCCCTGGCTTTAAATCCTAAGTATGCCGAGGCCTACAATAACCGTGGCTATGTCTATATGCGCTTACAAAACTACGAGGCTGCTCTGGCCGATTTAAATCGAGCTATCGAACTTCGCCCTGATTATGCCACTGCCCTTAGAAATAGGGGAGACATCTATAATTATTACTATCAACGAGATCGTAACCAAGCCATTGCTGATTATGATAAAGTTGTATCTTTAGGCAAAAATGCTATTAAAGGCAGTTCCGTGTGCACTCATCGACTTCTGGCGGTTAATCACTACAATTTCTTTAAAACTATCTGGCAGTATCTGACTCAAAACGATCCTTCCGGTTGTTTACGTTTGCAATCTGAGCCTTAAATTTCTTTTAATTTAGCTGTCACTATCAATCTTTTTAAAGTGGTTCCCGGAGGCCAACAGGTCATTAGTGTCAACTTACTTTCTTTTGAAGCATTCATATATTTTGTTTCTCCACCATCAACATATTTTAGTTCTTCTATCAGATAAACATATTCTTTATCTTTAAAATAAAGAATAATTTCATCACCTTTTTCCAATTTGTTTAAGAGATAAAAGATAGCATTGTATTGATTGGCTTGATACCAATTACCCGCTGAATGAGCAAATAAAAAAGTATTACTGCCCTTGTCCGGAGTTGATGTTCCCTGGGCATGAGCTACTCCTCGACTTAAAGCCAACTGGTAATTTTTAGCGTCAAAAGGATCAACATTTTCTACCACTCGGGCATTAGCTCTAATCTTCGGAATAACCACTGAAAAATTAGAATCTACTGGTACTATTTTTTCCTCCACTCTCTTATTTTTTACCACCAGTTGATACTTTATTTCTGATTTTAATACCGGTGCAAAAGTAAGATAGGCAATTATCACTGCCGACGCAATCAATATCACGCCCAGGACTACCCAGATATTAGTTTTTCTATTTTTGGTGGCGGGAACGGCAACTGACATAGACAATTATAGCGATTAATATCAGAGCCCCTAGAACCAACTTTATTTTATTGTTTTTACCTACTTCCTCAGTGGTTCCCAACACACTACCTTCTCCACTTGTCTCACTTTCCTCACCAGCACTTTCCTCGGCATTAGCTATCTCTTCTTCACCCGGAATATTGCTGTCTGTGACTCTGATTGCCCCAGTAGTTTCAGTCGTACTACCTTCAACGGTAGTAGTCGTGGTGCTGGTTACAGTCGTAACAATTGTATTAGAATCACCAACTAAACCACTGCCATTATTAGCCCCGTCAAAAGCTCGAATGGCGTAATAATAAGTTTTGTTACAGTCAGGGACATTAACATCAGTAAAACTACCCCATTGACCAGGATCAATCCCAACCTCTCCAATTTGAGTGTGACTATCAGCATTAAATTTATTTTGTTCTGAACGATAGATTCTGATAACTTTAGTTTTTCCATCATTACTGGCTCTAAAACTGAGCTTAAAACGACAACCACCTTCTTTTTCTTTGGAATAATCAGTCGGTACTCCCGGTAAATCAGTATTGTAATCAACTGAGACCACTTCACTCTTATAAGTATCACCTTCACTTGAAGCTACGGCATAAAATCTATAATTCTTACCGCTTTCACTCAAAGGTGAACTCTCTAGACTACAATTACCGGAGTTACCACCGGCTTTCAAGTTAATATTGCCTCCCAATTGCACTTCGCTGTTATCCGGATTGATTTTGAAACACTTGACTACCATTGGTCGATTTAACATATCCAAAGCTGTAAAAGCCAAATCAAATTTACTTTGGTTGTTAGGACTGGCTGGACTCTCCAAGGCAATAAATAAGTCCGAATTAGCCGCTAAAGTATATTTGGGAATAAAGAGAGTCACCATAAATAGAGCCAGAATAACTGCCATGATTTTGTTTTTCTTGATTCCGGCAAATACTAAAGCCATACCACTGGCCAGTAAGCTACCGATGACCCACAACCATCCGTTATTAGCTCCGGTGGCCGGTAAACCTGTAGTGGCTCCTAACACTTCTCCTTTCTTGATTTCTTCCCTATCTACCGAATATTCTTGAGCTGGAGCTTCGGCAACCAATCTCACCTGAGTTCCAACAAAAGTGGAGTTCAAGTAACCCGGATTAACCGCTTCAGCCAAAATCTTATCACCACTACTGATTTGACAATCAGTACTACCTTGACAACCAAAGGCCCAAGCAGCATCTTTATAAGTTCCTGGATCCACTGAGTTTTGAATCGTGGCGATATAAGTCAATTCCACCTCATCATTTTTATTTAAGTCTCCAACTGACCATTTTCCCGGAGAATGATACTGAGGCTCAGCGATATCACGGACAATTCCATTAACCTTAACCTGATAGCTACCAGCTTTATAGTTAAATCCTTCTGGTGGTAAATCAACTACTGTTAAATCCTTGATCATATTATCAGTCACTTTCAATTTCAGGGTATATTCCACCTCATTGCCGATTTTCTGAGGAGTCAAACCCACATTATTGCTCTTAGAAATCGTTAATTTAGGAGTGATATAGCGATTACCAATATAACATTGGACTGTTTTAGACTTATCCAAAACAATCTGATAATTATTATCACTTTGTGCTTGAGTTGGAGTAGTTGGCATCGGGGTTAAACTTGGAGCAGGGTTGGGATTACTACAAACAATGTCAGTAACTCCTAAAACATCACAATGGTTATCCCAGTTATAGTCAACATCGTTATAAGAATTGAATAAATTACATTTATTAAATTTAGTACAACCCTTGACTTCACCATAGGAAACTAAATTTTGATAACCTTTAGCCTCACAAGCCCATTTGGCACAGGTGGCGGCGTCTCCACAACCATTCCAACCGGAACAAGCCCCGTGGTGACCATAGGCTTCGCCAGGAGCGGTGATTTTAACTTGATTTTGATCTTGTCCACAGTTGATAGAGGTTTGAGTCCAACCAGGCTGCATAGTTTCGCTAAGATAATAAGTTTGAGGAATTAATTTATTAAACGTCACCGAACCCTGGTCATCTGTAGTTTTTGAATCTTGAGAACTTAGATTTATTTGCCAATTTGGCAGGGTTTCTTCACCTGCATCCATCTGACCATTGCCATTGACGTCGTTAAATTTAATGACCGAGATTTGACCGAAGATATCATCATTAGTGACAGTACAAGTTACATTTTGACCTTCTGATAAAGTAAACGGTATGGCAACATTATTCTCCGTATTATTATCTAGACAGTTCCAATCTCCTTCTTCATATCCTTCAAGATCTTTCTCGGAAAGAGAATATTGAGTGTTTGAAGAGACTGTGGGGGTAGAGGTATATGTAGTGGTAGTACCTTCCGTGATTCCGTTTCCAAATGTTATTAAATCGTTATTCAATTTAATCTCAAAATCATTAATAGTGGCATCTCCATCGTTATCATTGATAACCTTTTTGATAACGGTTAACCCTGCTGGTTGATCACTGTTGGTAATACTACAAACTGATTCTTGACCAACACCTAAAGTAATAACATCATTACTTAATGAACCTGTGCCGGTGCAAGTCCAAGCGCTGGCAGTATATCCTGTCGGACCTTCCTCGGAAAGAGTATAAGAACCTGCTTTGAATGTAGAACTACTAATAACATCATTATCTCCAGCTGCGCCTTTACCTGATAAGGCAGTGACACCATTTTGCTTGGCATAGAGTGTCCAATCTGACTCCGCCTTGTTTCCACCAAAAGTATTAGAGGCGATCTTATTTAAGGTTAATTTGGGAGCGATGTCGTTGTTAACAATCGTACAAGTGACATCTTGGCCCTCTGGAAGTGTAAAAACACCATTAGTACCAAGAGAGCATTCAAGACTATCCATTGTATATCCTGTGCCAGCAATTATCTCCGATAAGGTGTATTCCTGATTTACATTTCCAAATACCGAGGCTGTATATGTGGTTGTATCACCATCTTTGACTCCTGCATCGAAAGTCAACGTGGAATCTGTCAAAGTAATATCAAAATCTCCAACAGTTTTAGTACCACCATTGTCATTAATTATCTTTTTGATAACCGTAATCTTAGATTGAGAATCACTATTTGTAATAGTACAAGTTTTATTCTCACCTGATTTTAGTGTGACCTTACCATCTGGGCTACAATCTCCACCCCAATCGGACGCCGTATAACCAACCAGTTGATCTTCTCGGACTATATACTCTCCAGAGTTAACTTTGGTAGCAACATCACTATTTACCTGCGTGTCTCCAATGTAAAGGTTAAAGTCTGATACTTTTTTGTTTCCACCGTGATTGTTGACAACAGTTTTAACAAGTTTAAGTGTTGGCTGAATTTCGGTGTTTGTGATTGTACATTTTGTGGATTGACCCAACCCAAGAGTTATTTGATTGTTTTCGTTAACTACAATATTATTAGTACAACTCCAATCGCTAGCATTATATCCTGTGACACTACCACTTTCGCTTAAGGTGTATGTGCCTGCTTTGAATTCGTTTCCACTGGTTACGCCACCGTCTCCCGAAATTGAGGTAGGGCCGTCTGCTTTCAAATTCCAATCGGTTATTTTTGCATTACCACCGTATTTGTTGTCGACCACTTTAACTAACTGTAATGATGGAGCAACATCATTGTTAGTAATGGTGCAAATTTGAGTTTCACCAATATTTAAATCGATTCGATCACAATTATCATAAGTGGTGGTGTAACCCGGAGCAGTAGTTTCTCTAACAGAATAAATACCTTTGGATAAACTTAATTCGTTTTGCCCATCGGCTTCAAAATTAACCACAGGATCATTGTTAACTTGGTATGAAAAATCGGAATAGGTTTTGGTACCACCATTGTCGTTGATTAAGACTTTTCTGATAATTAAATTGGCCGGTTTAGTGGTATTTGTGATAGTACAGATAACATTTTGACCGGGGTCTAAAGTAATGGTGCTATCTAATTGAGTGCCACCGTTACAGTCCCATTGAGAGGCAATAGTGCCAGTCGGGCCGCTTTCTGAAAGAGTGTAGGCCATACCGGCAGTAACATCTTGATTGACTCCAGTAGTACCAGAGAAACCAATGCCGGAGGCGGGAATAGCTGACAAAGTCCAACTACTAGGAAGTAAGCCACTATCGTATATGTCGGTTAAATTTTTGATTAGAGTGAGATGAGGAGCAATGTCATCATTAGTCACAGTACAAGTTACCTTGTCTGCCAAATCTAGTTTAATAGTATTGTTTACGAATGTACCACCATCACATTGCCAACCTTTTGAGGTATAACCTGAAACATCTGATTCACTTAAGGCATAACTAACTCCTGCTTTAACTGTGTGGAAGGTAGTTGAGTTACCTAAATCACTGAAACCATTTTCTCCAGTAGCGGTTAATGTCCAGTCTTTAGGTTCTAATGTACCGCCATTATCGTTAGTGACTGATTTGACTAACTTGAGAGTCGGAGCAATATCATCATTGGTAATGGTACAGGTTTTGTTATCACCAGGAGACAGTGTGATCTTGCCATCTGAACTACAATCACCGCCCCAATTTGAAGCATTGTAACCAGTCAGATTATCTTCTCTGACAGTATAAGTACCGGCATCAATTTGATTAGTAACACCGCTAGTGACTTTGGTGTCACCAATATAAAGATTGAAATCTGATATTTGTTTAGTGCCACCATTATCGTTGATAACGGTTTTGATAAGAGCAAGAGTGGCACCTTTGGAGTTGGTAATAGTACAATACTTGGTTTCATTATTAGTGATGGAAATATTTGAACAAGTATTGCTTATTTCTTTCCAACCAGCTGGGACAGTTTCGGCAATATCATAAGTACCGGGCATGACATTGTATGTATGAGATTTATTTCTACTGATACTTCCAATATTACTGCCACTCTCATACAAGAAAGTGGGAGATCCAGTTACAGTGGGAGTACCACTACCTGTTATCGTAAATTCTGTGTTGTCGTTAGAGGCTGGACTTAAAACTTTATTGACAATTATTTTACCCTGTGGGATTACACAATTATTGTTATATACTGCCTGTCCATATTCACTCCAGTTAAGACCAGGGAAGTAAACTCCATCATATGATGTGAATGGAGGAATAATGTCTCCCCATGTAGCCATACCTGGGAACCAAATATCACCTGTGTGTCCTGCATGTCCATTTAAATCTCCTGATGCACTTGGGTTATGTACAATATATGGATTTGTCTGCGAATTAGATGCATGACAAATTCTAATTGTAGGAACAATACCTACATAGTTTGCAGGATCACTTGCTGTTAAATCATGAGATGATGTAACTGTACCGATATTAGTATAGTTACCTGCAATAGCTGTAGCGCTGCCTGTACAAGTCATATTTGTACCTGCATCTAACTCTGTTTTAGGACAACTTACATTAACTCCTTTGTCATCTGTTACTGCAATGTTTGTTAATTTAACATTACCTGTATTTTGTACAATATATGTGAAATTGACTGTTTCTCCTGCATTTACTTGAACAGCTTCTGCCAGAGTGTTTGCATCTTGTCCGTTTACTTTCTTAACAATAGAGATAGCTGGTCTTTCCATCAAGATAGAGCTTAAATGACCAACTAAATACGCAACATTGTTTTTTTCCTCTTCTGTTACAAACTTATTAAGTGTGGCTCCATCAGGATAAGACTTTTTGAAACCATCTATTTTTAATGTATATTTCATGTCTCCAATTTGATAGACCTCCTCACCATAACCTCCATTAGGGAATGTAATTATGTCATCACAAGGAGTTTGGCTTATCTGGTTATCTGTGCCGTAGTATTTACAATCCCTTAATCTATATTTATTTGCTGTTTCTTCAATACCAAAATTGTAAGAAAATGTTGGTGATGGGGAAATTGCAGGATTGGAAAAGTTCAAGGTGACTTTAAGTGTGGCTCCACTAGCTGAACCTGACTGTGTTGCCCAATTGAAGTGAGTAAAATCACCAATTAGAAATGTTTCATTAGCATTAAAACTTTGTTGTCCTTTACCATCAAATCTTAAACCACTCTTCTGAGATCCTACCGG
>DBPM01000008.1 GCA_002304845.1 Candidatus Shapirobacteria bacterium UBA1420 | reverse complement strand
TCGCCCATTAAAGCGCTGCGTTAGATGGGTTCAGAGCGTCGCGAGACAGCTCGGTCTCTATCCGATGTAATCGTTCGTTTCTTGAAGGGATTCGTCTACAGTACGAGAGGACCTAGACGAGGGAACCTCTAGTGTGCCAGTTGTGCCGTCAGGTGCAATGCTGGGTAGCTACGTTCTTATAAGATAACTGCTGAAAGCATCTCAAGCAGGAAACTGACCCTAAGATAAGGAAACGTATCCCGATCGCAAGATCGAGGAGGAGATCGCCGGGAGACTACCGGTTAATACTCTGCAAGTGGAAGATCCGTAAGGATTTAAGCTAAGCAGTGGAAAGATCGAAGAAAAACTTCAATATCTCAGCTTTCAGGTCCGATGTACTTCGGAATTGGAAGCTGGTCGGGCCGCCTTCGCTGATAGCTATGGCGAGCCAAGCAACTCAGTTTAGGGGCCAAGATAAAAATTTAAAATAGACATTTATTTTCTGAGTCTCGGTCGTTTGAGCGAAGTGGATCCACCTTTTCCCATTCCGAACAGAGAAGTGAAACGCTTTAGCGCTGACAATAGTTTCCCTGCGAAGGGTTCTGAAGATAGGTCACGGCCGGGACCTAGAAAATAAATAAAAATTCAATAGATTGTAAAGTAAAAATAATATTATAGATTTATTTAGGGTAAGCAATCCCGTTTATCCCCGATAAATCGGGGTTTTTTATTTTAAAAATGAAAAAGACAAAAAAAGTTTCCAAGAAAAAAGTGACTGGACCGATGAGTATGGAGGAGCTGTTGCAACTGGAAGGGGTGCAGGTAGGTGGACTGAAGAAAGGACAAGATGTTAAAGGTAAGATTACCGCCATTAAAAACAAAGCAATTTTTATAGACATTGGTGGTAAAACCGATGCCATGGTAGCTGGAAAAGAATTTGAAGCGGTCAGGGATTATGTGAATGATTTGAAAGTGGGTGATGAAATTGAAGTTCAAGTGAAAAGTCCGGAAAATGACAAAGGTCAAATTTTGGTATCAATGCGAGGGGCGGCGGCCGGTTATGGTTGGAATTATTTTACGGAGAAAGAAAAGAGCGGTGGAGAGGTAACTGTTTTTGGTAAGGAATTAAATCGGGGAGGAATTGTGGTGGTGGCTCCTTTTGGTTTTTTTGGTTTTATCCCGGGTAGCCAAATCGGTAGTAAATATGAATCAGATCCGGACAAATTGTTGGGCAAGAAAGTTAAAGCTAAGGTTTTAGAGGTAGAACAGACAAAAAACAGATTGGTTTTTTCAGAAAGATTGGTGTCTGAACCTAACAAAGTAGGTGAAGAAAATGTAGTGATTGAAAATTTGGAATTGGATCAAGTGTTTGAGGCAGAGGTGGTGCGGGTGGAGCCTTTTGGAATTTTTGTGAAGGTAGAAGAAGAACATAAAGGTAAGACGATGAAACTGGAAGGGTTGGTTCATATTTCGGAAATTTCTTGGGAAAAAGTGGACGATGTTAACAGCCTTTTTAAAGCTAAAGATAAGATAAAAGTAAAATTGGTTAGCAAATCTGAAGGTCGACTACAATTTTCGATTAAGAGATTACAAGATGATCCTTGGGAAAAAATTGAAGAGAAATATCCTAAGGATAAAGAATTTGAGGGTGAGGTGGTCAAGATTGCCAATTTTGGAGCTCTGGTTAGATTAGAACCCGGAATTGAGGGTTTGGTACATGTGTCCAAACTGGCTGGAGTTAGCTTAAAAGAAGGTGAAAAAATTGAAGTTTACATTGAATCGATTGATGTAAACAAAAGAAAAATTTCTTTAGGATTGGTTAACACTGACAAAAGCCAGGTAATTTATAAATAAAATATTGCTATAATGGTCTGTGGCGAATAAAAAAACTATTTCCAAAAAAGAGATTGAGGTTAAAGAGGAAAGTACTTATTTGAGGTACGATGTCAAAACCATGATTACAGTCTTTTTGTTAGTGACGGTTTATCCGGTGGGGCTGGTGATGATGTTTGTGTGGATGAAGTGGCCAAATTGGTTGAAAGCTTTGATATTATTGCCAGCTATTTTGGCAATATTGTGGACAGTTTTATTTTTTGTTTTTGTCGTTAATATGGTTGGATAAGTTATATGAAAGTGATTCAAAGTGCCAAAATTTTATTGCCCCGAGAAGGTATTGATTTAAATAAATGGGCGGTAGTCGCTTGTGATCAATTTACTTCAGAACCAGAATATTGGGATGAAGTGACTGCTTACGTGGGTGATTCGCCATCGACTTTGCGGATTATTTTGCCAGAGGTGTATTTGGAAAGTCCAGATAAAGAAGCTCGAATTGAAAAAATAAATGCTACTATGAAGGACTACTTGGATAGTGGGATTTTGAGAGAAAGATTTGAAGGGTTGATGTTGGTAGAAAGAGAAACAAGAAAAAAACGCAGGGGGTTGGTGGTGGCTCTGGATTTGGAAAATTATGAATACACTAAAGGAAGCAAGACTTTGATTAGAGCCACTGAAGGAACAGTGGAAAGTCGGATTCCTCCAAGACTGGAGATTAGAAAAAATGCTCTAGTAGAATTACCCCATATAATGGTGTTAATTGATGATCCGAACAAAACAGTGATAGAGCCATTGTTTGAGGAAAATTTGGAAAAAGTTTATGATTTTGAATTGATGATGAGGGGAGGTCATATCAAAGGCTGGAAAATAGATGACCAAAATTTAATTGAAAGAATAAATCAAAATTTGGAAAAATTAATTAGTAGTGACGGTTTTTTGTTTGCGATGGGAGATGGTAACCATTCATTGGCGACTGCCAAAGCACATTGGAATAATATAAAAAATAATTTAAATGAAGAAGAGAAAATTAATCATCCGACGAGATTTGCGTTAGTAGAATTGGTTAATGTGCATGATGAAGGGTTAGAGTTTGAGCCGATACATCGGGTAATTTTTGGAGTTGAGTCAG
>DBPM01000024.1 GCA_002304845.1 Candidatus Shapirobacteria bacterium UBA1420 | reverse complement strand
GGTGAAAAAGATGTGGCGCTGTTTATAGAGAAACAAAGAGAGTTGGTAGGAGAAAGAGAAGAGGTAGTAACACTTCAAACAAAACAGGAAAAGGATCTGAGAACTAGGATTGAAGAATTAGACACAAAAACAGAACAAGAAGAAACTAAAAAAACGATAAAGGAAACGATAGAAAGTGAGAATTTTAATGAAAAAGTGTTAGTAGAAGCGCTAAAAACAGATTTGGTAGACCAAAAAGAAATCAAAAAGGTGATAGCAGAAGTGAAGAAGATTAGAAAAGAGAAGAAGAAGATTGAAGAGATAAACACAGAAATAAAAAAAGTAATTGAAGGTGACGAAAAAAATGATTTAAAGAAAAAATTAGAAAAACAATATGGGAAAAATAGTGATGAAACACGAGAAATTTTAAAAAAAGTAGACCAAATTAGAGCGGAGATAAAAGTAGAAGCTGAGGCAAACAAGATTGTAGAAAAAATTTTTGAACAATTAAAGAACGAGTCTGTACCTGTAAAGGAGGAATCTCGAGAGAAATTAAAGGAAGCGGTTTTAGATTCTTGGGAAAACAATGAAAAACTAATATTACCGAAAGAAATTGAAGAATTGGCCGATAAAAACACAGCGATTAGGGAATTAAAAGTGATGGTAGACAAATTTCAGGAAAAGGAACTGTTAACAGTGGTGAATTTTAGAGCTAATAAGCTTGAGAAAAAAGTAGCCAGGTCTTTGAGAGAGTCGGGAGTTCAAGACGAAGAGTTGGTGGGAGAGTACACAACAGTGCTAAATGAGTTTTGGAATGATACTAACCATTTGATTACAGAAACTAACACAGACGAAGCTGTTAATTTTGTAAGATCAACGGTCCCTCAAACCAACTTATGGCAGGCAGAAGAAAGTGTTCGAGAAGCCAATGTTTTAGCGAAAAATATAGTTAAGGCTCCAAAAAAATTTAATTCATTAATTAGTAGATACAATTCAGTTCGTGACAAAATTGGGTTGGAAAAGCTACCTAAGATAGAACAAGCCCGAACAACCGAGAAAATTATTAATTTATTGTCTAAAAGTCCCCAAACACTAAAATTCTTAAACCGTGTTCAAGCGATTGGGAATATGGTGACTAAAGCACAGGCTTTGCCAAAAAAATTGTTGCTAAAGGGAACAGAAAAAATATCGGCGTTTGTCTTCAAAAAAATCGGTAATCAGGCAATAGTGTCGTTTATTCAAAATTCGGCGGCAGTAATTGCAAAAGAAGGAACTGTAAAAGGAGTTGGTTTAATTTTAAACTCAATTTTGAGTAAAGGTGCAGTAGTGGCTGGGGAAGCTGCGGCTGGAGGGACGGCAGCAGGTGGTGGGGCCTTAGCAGGAACAGTGGCAGCATTTCAGGCATTACCAGTGGTCGGTCAAGTGATTGCAATAGTGGTATTGGCAGTGGCAGCGATAGTTGCAGTAGTAAAACTAGGTAAAAAGTTGTTAGAAAAAATTTTAGGTATAAAACTAAACCAGGTTCAGAAATTTTTGTCAGAAGATTTGGGTTTAGGAAAATTTGTCGGAAAAGTAGGTCAATTTATTTTTGATCTCTGGGTGTTTTTAGTGGGTATACCAAAAATGTTAAGACTGTTAAAAACTGGTGCGGCTTTAGCTCCGGTAATAGGTTTTTTCTTTATTGGTGCTTTTATATATACCTTGTTTCAACAACAACAAATTTCATCAATAGTACCGCCGGCTGATTTAAGTGCTTGTGTTTTAAAAAGAGGTAGTGGGCCCGGAGGTCTACCTAGTGATGGAACAATTAATTGTGACCAAAATGCGCCGGAAAATGAGGTACCTGGTTTAAGAGGAGGTAAGGAGAACTATATTCGGGTTGCCAATCAGTGGTGGTCAGGTAAAAGTCATGCTGAAGAATGTTTTAATGATGTGGTTAACAGATCTCTATGTGCCGGTATTAATCCTTTGTATTCTCTGTGGGCTTGGGCTCACGAGTCAGCAGCTAGTAATTATGATCATGGTAATATTCAGGATTTTGGAATCAATGATAGTTCAATTGAAAATAATTTTGATGCTCAAATTAAAGTCTTTTTAAACCTGGATCCAGCCAGTGCTTGTGATTTAAGTGATTCTAAATTAAATGGTCCCGATGGTTATTGGTTGGCTTGGGCATCTCGTTATTTAACAGGCCAGTGTGATCCAGATGTGCCTCATAAAAAAAGTGGGGAAACGGGGAGAGATTATTATGAAGATATGAAAAATAAAACTTGGAATTGGATAGCTAGTGTGCCAATACCAGCAAATATTCATGTAGAAAAGGGTGGTAAAAATTGTGAACAAGCAGGAGCACCTTTTGCTCTAACTGGACCAACTAAAGAAATTATTGGAGATGATGGTCAAGTTTATATATGTAGTACGGGTAGTGGGGGTGGTGGAGGCCCATCGATGATTAGTCCAGGAGGAGCTCCAGTAGCCGGTCATATCACCCAATGTCCTTTTGATTCTTTTAGTCATGGTAACTCTTGGGCAATTGATTGGGGAGCAGAATATGGAACACCAATTTATTCGACATTTTCCGGAATAGCACGACTAGGAGAAGGAAATGGTTATGGTTTTTATGTGGATATACACAGCAACTATAACGGGGATGATTTTTTTATCCGTTATGCCCACATGCCTCCAGGTGGATATACGGTGAGTGATGGCGAAGCAGTCGCAGCCGGTCAGCAGATTGGAATAGTGGATAATACCGGTTTTTCCACTGGAAATCATTTACATTATCAAATATTTGGAGCAAATATTGACTGGGATAATGCCGGACCCTATTTTGGTTTAACTCAGGAGGAATTTAATAGTGCCTGTCGATAACAGGTTAAAATAAATTATGATGAAAAAATATTGGTGGATACTGTTAACAATTTTATTACTAGGGGTCTTTTTAACTTTAACTAAACCTAAAAATAGAAGAGAAAACGGGATGACAAAACCAACAGTAACACCTCCTCTTGGTTTAGAAAAAATAGATGAGATATATCCGGAGACTTTAAGACAAGTTGGGGGAGTTAATTGGAGTCCGGAAATTAAAGATGCTTTTCCTAGGGAATTAAGAAAAATGATGATTAAAAAAAAGATAATTAATGAACAGAGGGAAAAAGAAATAACAAGTTATTTAGGAATCAGCCCACAAAACGGTTATATACAAAAAGATTTTAATTATATTCAGTTCACAAATATGCCGGAAAATATAATATCTTTACCGATAGGAAGTAATTGGGATATAAACGGAAACCAAAATAAGGTCAGAAAAATTATCAGCGATTTGAATCAAGAAAAAGATATCGAAATAAGTTGGGCTAAGCCGGTGTACCGAAAATATGCACAACCTTATATGATAGAAACGCTCCAAGACCAAGCTCAGTTTTTAGAAATTAGTGGTGATTATATGTTAGACGGTAGAAAATTAACTACTTTCCACGGAGAGAGTTTTAATGCTTATTTTGATGCTCGGGGAAATTTACTGAAATTGTCAGTGTATTTAAAACCGGAAATAATCGAAGGTGGTGGAATATGGTCCATTTTAAGCTTAGAAGAAGCTAAAAAAAGTCCAGCTAAAAATTATCGAGCCGGAGTCAATGACTTGTTTGAGGATATAAACAAAGTTAATGTTACTCAAACTGAATTAGTAGTAATTTTTGATAGTACTAAAGAGACAATAGCTCCATATTTTTTATTGGAAGGCAATACTATCTCTCAATATGAACAAAAACCAGTAAATATAACAGTTCTTTTAGGAGCTGAAAAATGAAACAAAAAAAGTTTTTTGAATACCCTTTAATAATTTTTTTAATAGTATTAGGGATAGTGATGGCGATAGTGAAATGGCAATATAAAGATGTGGTTTGGGAAGATATCAGACCAACAGTAATTGTCACTCCTAGCCCAACCATTGCCCCGCAAATCAACGAGGAATACCCTTTGTGGGAGAAACTCCCATATCAGAGTGAAGGTTATATTATAGAGCGTTATACGGAGCCTGGGACTCTAATGGTGGCGATAGATAAAAAAACAGATGAAGAAACAATCAGGCAAATGATTTATGAATGGATGAGAGAAAATCAAGTAGCGACAGAAAGTCAGAAACTAATATTTGAAAAATTAGATTAATCTTGAATCCGGACAGGCATGATAATATGAGTCAGATCAGGATCGGTTTGATCACGGAAAAGACCAGGAGAAAGAGCTTCGTTTAACTCAATCACAATCTCTTCACCTTGACAAATAGCTAGAAAATCAGAAACAAAACGATAATTAAAAGCAATTTCTAAAGGTTCGCCCTCAATTTTAGCTTCCAAAGAAACTTTGTTTTGACCAATTTGAGGAGCATTGGCGGAAAGCTCAAGAGAGTCTTTTTTAACAGTAAATTTAACCACATTAGCCGATTCTCGAGCAAAAACAGAACTTTGACGAATAGCTTGAGCAAATTCTTCTTTGTTGAGATAAATTTTCACGACTGATTCTTGAGGAATAATCCTATTAAAATCAGGAAATTCACCATCAATTAAACGAGAAACAATTTCCGAATTTTCAAGAACAAAAACCACTTGATGTGAATCTTTAGTCAGACCAATTTTAATTTTACCGTTACCTTTAGCTAATTTAACTACTTCTGAAAGAGAGCGGGCAGGAATAAGTAAATTAACAGCTTCACTATCTAGAGTTAAAGGAGTGGTTAATTTAATGGTTTTTAAAGAAAGTCTAAAACCATCGGTAGCCACCAGACGGAGTTCGTTGGTAGTAAAAGTACATAAAATAGCTGTAAGAATTGGACGAGAGTCGTCAGTGGCAGCAGCAAAAACGACCTCGTTAATAGCTTGAGTTAACAAAGAAAGATCGATTTCTAAGGCAGTTTTTTCATCAAGACTGGGAATAGCAGGAAAATCAGTGGCTGGTAAACAAGCAAAATGGGATTCAGTTTTATCCGAAGTTAAAGTTAAAAGAGTTTTGTCTTTCAAAGCAAAATCCAGTTTTCCAGTAGGTAAATAGGAAACAAATTCAGTAATTTCTTTGGCTGGTAAACAAAAAGAACCTTCAGTTTCAATTTTGGCACCTAACCAATAATTGATACCTAATTCTAAATTAGTAGCAGAAAGTTTAAGTCGACCTTGGTCAGTACTAAACAAAATATGGCTAAGAATAGGTAATTGGATTTTGGAAGCTACAAAACGAGAAGTGTCTGATAGAGCTTGAGAGAGATTTTCACTTAAAAGAGATAACTTCATTGACCTATATATTAACAGATTTTAGGTATAGAAAACAGTAGTTTTAGTATTAGGAAGAGTGGAATAGTGGAATAAAGGAGAAGATTAGTAGGTAAATAGAGGAATAGTGAGTAAAAAGAATTGTGGATTGAGGGATATGGGCGAGAGGTTGTTGTAAAAAAGATTTTTATAACCTATAAAAGATAGTTGTTGTTTGGGTTTGTTTCGGTGGAAAAGTGGAAGAAAAAATGTGGAAAAGAGAGTGGAAAAGTCAAAAGAAAATGTGGAAAAAATTAGAGAGAGTTTTTAATTTGGTTAATAACTTGAGAAAGTTGTGGAAAAGTTTGGAGATCGGCGGTAACTTTATCTCGAGCATGCATAATGCTAGTGTGATCTCGACCACCTAAAAGATTACCAACTTCTTTTAGGGGGAGATTGAGTTCAGTTAAGAGTAAGTAAGCAGTGATATGTCTAGCATTAGCAATGTCTTTTTTACGGGAAGGACCAGTTAATTCTCCAGTTTTTAAATTAAAAAACTTGGCACAAACAGAAATGAGATGGCGAGCGTTAACTTTAGGAGAAGGAGAAGAAAAGCTAGCACTAGTGGGGCTACCCGGATTACCTAGGAAATGACTAATAAAATCAACATCGACCAATTTGTAATTTTGAGCCAAGGTGATAACGGAGATATCTTGGATTTTGCCTTCAATATCACGAATATTGGAATTGAGATTATCGGCTAAAAATTGGACTGCTTCAAAGGTGAGGTCTATCCCCCGCTCTTGAGCTTTTTGTTGGATAATAGCGGAGCGCATTTCTAGATCAGGAGGTTGAATATCAACGGTTAAACCGCCCATAAAACGAGAAACTAAGCGATCTTCCAGATCTTTAATATCGCTGGGTTTACGGTCAGAGGTGAGAATGATTTGTTTACCAGCTAAATGCAAAGCGTTGAAAGTATGGAAAAATTCTTCTTGAATGTATTCTTTACCGGCTAAAAACTGGACATCATCGACCAAAATACAATCCAGTTGACGGTATTTATTTTTAAATTGGGCAATAGATTTACCTTTAAGCGAAGTGATTAATTCGTTACCAAAGGTTTCGGCAGGAAAATATTTAATTTTAAAATCAGGATTATTTTTTAAGAGCTCATGGCCAATAGCTTGCATGAGATGGGTTTTGCCCACACCAACTCCACCCCAGAGAAAGAAAGGATTGTAGGAAAGACCTGGGTTTTTAAGAATACCTTGGGCGGCAGCATAGGCAAAATTGTTACTATTACCAACGATCAGGTTATCAAAAGTGTAACGAGGATGAAGACCAGCGTTACTAAAAGAAATAGTAGAGACTTTAGGTTGATAGGAAAAAAGAGGGGTTGAAGTAGCAGAAGGAGTGTCGGGATTAATAATATCTTGAACTACAAAATGTAAAGAATTACTGTTTTTAGTTTGATTATCAAGAGCATTTTTGAAAAGCTGATAATAACGTTTTTGGTTGAGATCACAAAGATAGGAGCTGGTACAGGCGATAGTGGCTTGATGATCAACCAAGGAAATTAATTGAGTTTTGACAACAAAGGTTTGATAAACAGCGGGAGCTAAGACAACCCGAAGTTCTTCTTGAGTGTTTTTCCAAAGTTGAGCTAAATCCATAACAACTCTCCTTTGACAAGAAGGGATATAGAAAAATTTATTAAAGTTTTATTTGTCATTTTTACCTAAAATTGGGCAAGAAAAATATCCGGCAGGAAAAAACTAGACGAGCTTATCCACATAATGATAAAGTAGTTTTCCACAATTTGGAATGGGTCAAATAATTAGAGGTAGGTGTGGTAAAATTTCTGTATGAAACAAAAAGGAACTTATCAACCAAAAACAAAAAAAAGGGTCAGAGTCCATGGTTTTTTAAAAAGAATGAGTACGGCTCTGGGTCGAAAAGTAATTAGAAAAAGACGTGCCAAAGGCAGAAAGAGATTGACGGTGAGTAGTAAATAAACCACCTCTTATGCTTAAAAAAGAATTCAGGTTAAACAAGAGACAGGATTTTAAAGAAATTAAGGCTAAAGGGAAGTTGAGAAACGGAGAATTGTTTAGTGTTTTAGAATTAAAAAAAGGGCCGAGTATGAAGGTGGCAGTGGTGGTGTCTAAGAAGATTTCTAAAAAAGCGGTGGAGAGAAATAAAATTCGTCGAAAAATGTATTTGGTAATAAGTAAGAACAGGGACATGTTTTCGGAAGGCGCTCGAATTTTGTTTTTGGTGAAAAAAAATATTTTAGATAAGAGTGAAGCGGAGATGGAAAAATGTTTAAAAAAATTGTTTTAAAATTATTAGTTTTTTATAAAAAATACCTGTCCACAGGAGAAAGTTGTCGTTTTGTGCCCAGTTGTAGTGAATACACTTATCAGGCGGTAGATAAGTATGGAATAGTTAAAGGTTTGTTTTTTGGGATGAAGAGAATTGGTCGATGTAATAGGTGGCATAAAGGCGGGATAGATTTGCTAAAATAGCCTCATGAATCCTTTAGTAGCTCTCTTTGTCAACCTGCTTTTTGGCTTTTATTATCTACTGGGTAATTTAGGGTCGTCAATTATTGTAGTGACTTTATTGATTCGTTTAGCTTTATTACCCTTGGTTTTGCCAAGTTTAAAATCAGGCCGAAAGATGCAGGAATTACAACCGGAACTCAAAAGGCTACAGGATAAATATGGAAAAAATAAGACAGCTTTAGCTACGGCCCAGATGGAATTGTATAAGAAAAAAGGAGTTAATCCCCTTTCAGGCTGTTTACCAAATATTTTACAAATAGTGGTATTAATGCTGTTTTTTTCAGCTTTCAATATGGTGTCGGGATATGTAGATGGAAGAGTGAATGCGGAAACTATTAATGGGCAACTAATAGCTCCATTTAAGATTCAAGAAGATTTTCGTTTCAGTGATCATTTTTTGGGGGTAAAATTATCAGAAACACCGACAAAGATGGTGAAAAACGGAATGTCAATAAACTTATTGTTACCATTAGTTTTACTCTTAGGTTCGGCTTATTTACAGCACTGGACAGCTAAAAGAATGTTGCCAGCTTCGGCTCCGAAAGATACTGCTTATACTAAACAAACTCCGGGAGAGGGTGATGATATGATGGCAGCGATGAGAACCCAGTCAACTTATATGATGCCAATGATGACTTTGTTTATCGGTTTAAACTTTTCTATTGGAATCTTGATTTATTGGTTTGTAAACAGTTTGACTATAGCCGGACAACAATTAATTATGGCTAAAAGTGAGGCTAAAAAGTAAATTATTGTGTTAAAATCGCCACATGGATAATAAAATTAGAAACGAAAAAATTTTAAATTTAACCTGCGAAATGTTGGGAAAAATTAATTATGAAGTAGAAAACGCTTTTGTAGAGGATATTCCCGGAGAAGCAGAAGAAAACCAAGTTTTAGTGAGTGTGACTGTCCCCCAACCTGGTGGATTAATCGGGTTTCGAGGTCGAAATATGTCGGCGTTGCAATTGATATTGTCACTAGCGGTTAAAAAAGAATTGGGAGAATGGGTGAGAGTGGTTTTGGATATCAATAATTATCGAGAGGAGCAAAAAGTAAGATTAGAGAGAATGGCTAGGGATTTAGCTCAAAAAGTGTTGGAGACTGGTCAAGAGGTACACATGGCCAACATGAGTTCTTATGAGAGAAGAATTTGTCATATGGTGTTGACGGAAATTGAGGGAATAACTTCGGATTCGGAGGGTGAGGGTGAAGAAAGACATATTGTAATCAAACAGGCTCAAAAATAAATTTTATTGTGATTGCGCACGGAAAATTTATTTTTGAGTGTTGATTTGTAGCAAAGTAAATGTGGTAGCATAGGGCGTGGAGAGATTTTGGACATTTTTATGGTTGTTGTTGGTACCAACACAGTTGGGCAAACATTTTTGGTTAACTGAGAGTTATGTAGCAGGGATTAAAGTTGATTATTTGTCGATTATTTTATATTTGACGGATATAGTGTGGTTGGGGTGGGTGCTTAGCTTAAAAAAAGAAAGGAAGAAAAATAAAATTGGAAGGATTTTGGCGATATTATTGGTTATTTTGGTAAATGTGTGGATGGCTGAGGCGAGATGGGTGGCAGTGTATAGATGGTTGAGGATAGGGCAATGGGTAGTCACAGTTTGGTTGGTGACCGAAAATAAGCAAAAAATTAAGGAAAATTTACTAAAAGTAGTGCCGATATGGATACTAATGGAGGTGTTTTTAGCAGTATCTCAAGTGGCTAAAGGTGGTAGTTTGGAGGGTATTTGGTACTGGTTGGGTGAACGACGTTTTAGTTTTGGAAGTGTAGGAATTGCGCAAATGCGTTGGGGTAATGAAGCAATAATACGTGCTTATGGAAGCTTTTCACACCCCAATTCGCTGGCGGGATTTTTGTTGTTGGCGTGGGTGTGGTGGAAGGAGGAGATAAGAAATAAGAAACCCGCCTCCGTCCCGCCGTTGCGGGGCTCCGGCGTGGCGAGGCTAGAAAAAAGAATATGGTATTGGGTGGTGAATTGGTCGGCAATATTGGGAATAATTTTAACAGGGAGTAGAACGGTATGGGTGTTGACGCTGTTAACATGGATACTAGAAACTAGAAACAAGAAACTAGAAACAAAAAGGATTTTGGGAAGGATATTGATAGGATTAGGAGTGGGGGCAATGGTGTTGGGACTGGTGGGGCGGGAATATGAGTTAAAGAGTTTTTTAGGTGGTTGGGATGATCAAAGTTGGCAAAAAAGAATGGGTTTAAATATATCAGCTTTAAAGATGGTAGTTGACTCCCCTATTTTCGGAGTGGGAGCAGGAAATTTTACTAAGAGCTTAGATAAATACCAAAAGGGAAATTTTTATTGGTTGCAACCGGTTCATAATATTTTATTGTTAGCTTTAAGTGAGGTAGGAACGGTGGGAGTTATAGTGTTTTGGAGATTTTTAAAAGGGCGCTTAAAAAAGATTAATTGGTGGATAGGGGTAATAATAATGGTGACAGGGTTGGTAGATCATTATTGGCTAACACTACCACAAAACACTTGGCTTCTGGCCATAATTTTAGGGATTTTAGGGTAGAATTGTCTTATGCTTAAGAGGTTGGTGTTAAATACGGCAGTGCAGACTTTGGGACGGGTAATAATGGTGGGGGTATCGCTGTTAACGACTGGAATATTAACGAGAAAGTTGGGGGTGACCGGGTATGGAAATTTTTTACTGATAGGTTCTTTGGGAGTGTTTTTTGACACTTTGGCAGATTTTGGGACAACTATTATGGGGGTGAGAGAGGCATCTAAGGAGGAAAGTGAAGCCGGAAAGAAAAAAGTGTGGTCAAACACGGCCATTTTGAGACTACAAATGGCGATGATTAGTTTTGGTTTGGCAGTGATAGTAACTTTTGTATGGCCGGATTTTAAGGAAATCAGACTGGAGGCGGTTTTAGCTTGGGTGATGCTTTTATTTACTTCAATTGCTGGAAGTTTTAGCATAATTTGGCAGACAAGGTTGAGAATGGAAAAAAAAGTGGTGGCAGAGGTAATGTTCCCTAGTTTATTTCTAGTGGCTTTGTGGTTGTATAAAGGAGAGATAAGTTTATTGTGGGTATTGGGGGCATACTTGTTAGCTCGAATTATTAGTTTGGGTTATGCCTGGTATGTGGCTCGCGGGTCGATTTCTTTTAGAGAAAAAGATAAAGAGTTAATAAAAAAAATATTAAGACTGAGTTGGCCGATGGGAGTTTATTTACTAATTTTTTCGGCTTATGATCGAGCAGCGGACTCTCTGATAATTAGACGGATTTTAGGCGAAAATGAAGTGGCTTGGTATGGGTTGGCGTATAAAATTTATGCAGTTTTGGTACAACCGGCATATTTTTTAGTGAGCGGAGTCTTTCCGACTTTATCGGCTAAAAAAGAGACTAAAAAGGTGTTTGGATTAACAGCTGCTTTGTTATTAATTGCGGCAGGATTGGTGATTAGTGTGAGTTGGATATTGTCACCATGGATAATTAAGGTGTTGGCGGGAGAAGGTTATGAAAAGGCGGTAGAAGTGTTGCGAATTTTGGTTTTTGCCTTATTGTTCTCATATTTAGGTCATTTAGTAGGTTTCACTTTAATTGCTAAAGAAGGGCAAAAAGAAATGTCGAAATTAAGTCTATTAGTATTAGTTTTTAATTTGGTGGCTAATTTGATATTTATTCCTATGTTTGGGTTAAAAGGAGCGGCGGGAGTAACGGTGGCTACGGAAGCTTTGTCGTTGTGTTTTATGGGCTGGAAATTGAGACAAAAAACAAATCTCAAGTAAGAAGTCAAAAATAATCAGTATAAAGATATAGTTCCCTGTCTGTTGTCCTAACGTTTTTTCACGTAATAACTAAGGAGTTTGACAAGTTATGACATATTTTGACAATTATTTACCGCAGAATAACCGAAAGATTTCCGCAAAGATATTTTTGCTTTAGAATGGAAGCATGGAAAGGCAACTTAATGGAGCCATGATTGTTGGGGATAATTTTGTGGCCCAAAAATTGCGGGAGAGGTTGCAACAGGATGAAATCAGAGTCTGGTGGGACAACGAAGAAATGGTGGATAATGCGGCATATATTTTTGATTTTGAGGGCAAGGAGTTTTTATGGGAAAGTTTGAGCGATAAACAGAAATTGGTGGTGGTGTTGGTGGATGATTTTTCAAAATTACCTGAGATTAGGGAAAAATTACAGAAAAGTGAGTTAAATTGGCGAATACTACTGACGGAAAATGTTTATGGAGAGGGAATGGGTGAAGAGGGTTTTATTGGGGAAGCTTTGGCGCTGGCAGCGAGAAATAAAAATTTGATTTTGCCAGAGTTGGGGAGAAATTTTTCCTTGGTCGCAGCAGGTGATGTGGTGGAAGCGGCTTTACGGGCCTGTTTTGTGTCAGGGACACAAGGAAAAATATTGAAAATATCGGGAAAAGAAACTGATTCTTTGGTGGTGGCCAAGGTGCTTTTTGATGAGGCTAAAATGACTAAAGAGGAGGTAATTCAAGATCGGGAAATAATGGTGTCGAAATTGGCAGAATTGGATTTAGAGGGAGTGGAGGAAGCTGAAAGTTGGTTAAGGTGGCAGCCAAACATAGAGTTTAAAGAAGGGGTTAAGGGAGTGATTCAAGAATTTGTAATGAGGGTAGATGAAGAGAGTCGGAGCAAGAAAAGAGAGAAGGTGAAGAAACCCGCCTCCATCCCGCCGGAGCGGGATTACGGCGTGGCAAGGCCCAACTCCGCTAGCTCCGACGTGGTAAAACAAAAACGAGAGAGGATGTATGAGGTGGTGGTGAAACCCGCCTCCGCCCCGCCGGAGCGGGACTACGGCGTGGTAAATCCACCCCCAGCCCCTCCTTTGAAAAAAGGAGAGGAGAAAGCTAATTCTGAGGCAGAGGAACCATTGACCTTTGAGAGTTTGAGAAAAAAGTGGGTGGTTAATAAGGATTTGCAGATTAAACAGGAGCCGATAACCAAGGAGGATGAATCGTTGATTGATAAGTTTGATTTATTGAATTTGAAGGAGAAAAATCCACCCCCGACCCCTCCTTTGAAGAAAGGAGGGGAGAAACCCGCCTCCGCCCCGCCGGAGCGGGACTACGGCGTGGTAAATCCACCCCCGACCCCTCCTTTGAAAAAAGGAGGGGGAGAACCCGCCTCCGCCCCGCCGGAGCGGGACTACGGCGTGGCGAGGAAAAAGCTAACAATAGGTAAATATGTGTGGTGGGGGGTGGGTGGAGTGGCAGTGTTGGTGGTGGGATGGTGGTTGGTGAATGCGGTGAGTTTATTATTGTTGCCGGGACGGATTAAAGCGACTCAAGAGATGGTGGTTAAAGGTGAGTATAATCAAGCCCAGAAAGAAGCCGAAAAATTAAAAAAAAGAAGTGAAAATTTACGGCAAATATTTTCCGGAGGAGAGGTAGGAGCCTTATTGAGAGCGGGAGAAGAAGGGTTGAGTTTATTGGAATTATCAACTGATTTGGCACAAAATAGTGATCAAATCAGAGAAGGGGTGTTTACAGACAAAAAGATTGATCTAAAAACAGAGATAGAGAAAGGTCAAAAAAATGCCAGAGAAGCGGTGTCGAGGATGGGTTTGTTACAAGGGCGATTGTCGGGAAAATGGGAAAAAATTCCTAAGACTGTAAGAGATAAAATAATTGAGTTGAGAGATAGATTAGCGGTAGAACGACGAAAAGCAGAAATATTGGTAGAAGTTTTACCAAGTATGGGGCAGATAGTGGGAGTAGATGGTCAGAGACGGGAATATTTGGTGTTGTTGCAAAATGAAAGTGAATTAAGGCCGGGAGGGGGTTTTATAGGCTCTTATGCGATTTTAAGTTTTGAAGATGGTAAATTTATCAATTTTGAAGTCCAGGATGTTTATGAAGCAGATGGACAGCTTAAAGGCCATGTGGAACCACCAGAGGAAATAAAAAAACATCTAGGGGAAGCTGGTTGGTTTATGAGAGATGCCAATTGGCAAGCTAGTTTTCCGGTGGCAGCTAGAGATATCTCTTGGTTTTTAGAAAAAGAGACTGGGCGTAAGGTAGATGGGGTGATTGGGATAAATTTGGCGACGGTGAAAGCGATATTGAAGGTCAGTGGTGAGTTGTTTGTGCCTGATTTTAAGGAAAAGGTTAATACTGATAATTTATATGAAAAAGCAGAATATTATTCGGAAAACAACTTTTTTCCAGGTTCGGTACAGAAAGCCAGTTTTTTGGGAGGAGTAAGCAAACAATTGATGGAAGAGATTAAAAATATGAAGGTGGAGAAGGGAGAGGCGTTATTGTCGGCAATGTTGGAAGTATTGGAGGAAAATGAGATGCAAATAGCCCTAAATGAACCACAATTGGCGGCGGTGATGTTAAGTTTAGGTTGGGATGGGTCAATGTATGACGGTAAATGTAGCAGTGACAGATGTTTGGCTGATTATTTGTATTTGGTAGAAGCTAATTTTGGGGTAAACAAGGCCAATTATTTTATAAAGCGAAAGATAAACAGAAATGTGGAAATATTACCAAATGAAGTTAAAAACAATTTAAGAATTAGTTACGAAAATACGGCTAAAAGCAATTCTTTTCCAGGGGGAGATTATAAGAATTATTTAAGGGTGTATATCCCAAAAGAGGCGCAGTTGACGGAGGTAGCGGTGGTCGAAGAAGGAAAAGGGAGGCGGGTGATTGGAGGTACAGATTTAGTGATTAAGGAAGTGTTAGGTAAAAAGGAAGTGGGTTTTTTGGTAACGACAGAGGTAAGTAAAAAGGCGGAAGTTGAGGTGAAATATAAGCAAACTATTAATTTAGCTCAAGGAGATAAATTTTCTTATTTGAGTTATTGGCAAAAACAAAGCGGTTACGGTAGGACGGATGTAAAAATGACAGTGAATGTGCCTGTGGGTTGGGTGGTGAATGGGGTAGAACCAGCGGCGGAGGTGTGGAATAACCAGATTATATTTGAAGGAGAATTGGAAAAAGATTTAAGAATGGGAGTGGAGATATCTCAATGAAGAATTTTAAGAAGGTGAAGGAAGATTTTGTGTGTGAAAAGTGTGGTTTGGTGGTGTCAGGTGATGGTTATACTGATCATTGTCCAAAATGTCTGTGGGGTAAACATGTGGATAAAGATATACCAGGGGATAGGCAATCTGACTGTCGGGCTTTGATGGAAGCGATAGAGACTGAATATCAAAAAGGTGGTTTTCGGATTCATTATAAGTGTCAAGGTTGTGATCATGAATTTTGGGTGAGGGAAGGAAAAGAGGATGATAGGGAAAAATTGATAGAATTAAGTGTTATAATCAGAAACGATGTGGGAGAAAATAAAAAAACTAATTTTGCCCAAAAAACAGGTAAAAAAACAAGTAAAGAAAGAGGAAGAAAAGATTCCTCAAGAGATTTTAGATAAGTTGCCGCCGGGAGTAAAAATAAAGAAAATTGAAATTGGGCCAATGTTCGTGCTGCGAAGTTTGATTTATATGTTGTTGGCTTATATGCTGATTTCCAGTTTATTGTCTTTTTTGGTGGGTGATTCGATTAAGAAAGTGCCTTTGTCGGAGTTAGTAAAAGAAGTAAAAGAAGACAGAGTTGAAGAAATAACAGTGATGGATAATGAGATTTTGGCTAAGGTTCGGGGTGAAGAAAAAACTTTAGTGTCTTCTAAGGAAAGTGAAATTTCGATGACAGAGGTATTTCAAAGAGAAGGGGTGGATATCAGTAATTTGAATTTTGAGGTAGAAAATCGAAGTGGGTGGAAGGCAGCGGGAGAAATTTTAATGACTCTGTTATCAATAGGAATGCCGATTTTGTTTATTTTATGGTTATTTAATCGTCAAGGCGGTGGTGGACAAAGTGGAGGGATTTTTGGTTTTGGTAAATCGACAGCAAAATTGTTTATTAAAGGTAAGCAAACTGTACGATTTAAGGATGTGGCCGGAGTGGAGGAGGCTAAAAAAGATTTAGAGGAAGTAGTGGATTTTTTGAAACATCCGGAAAAATATCAAAAAATGGGAGCCAGGGCACCACGAGGAGTGTTGTTAGTGGGACCGGCAGGAGTGGGAAAAACACTGTTGGCTAAAGCGGTGGCGGGGGAGGCGAATGTGCCTTTTTATTCGATGGCGGGAAGTGAGTTTATGGAAATGTTGGTGGGAGTGGGGGCATCCAGAGTCAGAGATTTGTTTGCCACAGCGAAAAAGGCGGGTAAAGCCATAATTTTTATTGATGAAATTGATGCCATTGGTCGAATGAGAGGCGGTTTTGACGGTGGGCATGGGGAAAGAGAACAAACCTTGAATCAAATTTTAGTAGAAATGGATGGTTTTGAAACCAATACGGCAGTAGTGGTTTTGGCAGCGACAAACAGAGGTGATTTGTTAGATCCGGCCTTGTTGAGGCCGGGACGTTTTGACAGAAGAGTGGTTTTGGAAATGCCTGATTTGGAAGCTAGGGAAAATATTATCAAGATTCATGCTCGAGGAAAGCCGGTGGATTCTAAGGTCAATTGGAAAACAGTGGCCAAGAGAACAGTAGGTTTTTCGGGGGCAGATATTGAAAATATGTTGAATGAAGCGGCAATTAAGGCGGCTAGGGAAAATAAGGCCAAAATTGATATGAGTGATATTGAAGAGGCGGCGTTGAAGGTAAAACTGGGTGCGGAAAAGAAAAGAAATCAGACTGAAGATGATCGAAAAATGACGGCTTATCATGAGGCGGGACACGCATTGGTGAATTATTATGAAGATTTGGATCCAGTCCACAGAGTCTCGATTGTGTCGCGGGGATTGGCGTTGGGTTATACCTTGGTGCCACCAAAAATGGACCGAGTACATGAAACTAAGTCGAGATTACTGAAACAGATGGCGATGGCGATGGGTGGTAGAGCGGCGGAGGAATTGGTGTTTGGAGATATTACCACCGGGGCTAGTAGTGATATTAGTCATGTAACTAATATTGCCAGAAAAATGGTGGAAGAATGGGGAATGTCTGAGTTGGGGCCGATTAATTGGGGACCACAAATTGACCCGAGTGATTTTGGCAGAAATTGGATAGAACCGGCCAATATATCACCGGAAATGCGGGCAAAAATTGATATGGAGGTGAAAAAACTAGTAGAAGAAGCGAAAAAGAGAGCGGTGACTATTTTAAAAACCCATCGGAAAAAATTAGATGAAGTAGCGGGAGTGTTGATAGAAAAAGAGAGTTTGGATAGTGAGGAGTTTGAGGAGTTGATGAAGAAGTAAAATCACCCCTAACCCCTCTTTGAGGAAAGAGGGGAATTTTATGTATACTATGTAATAATATTTACATTAATTTTCCCCTCCTTTGGTCAAAGGAGGGGTAGAAGGGTAGATTTTTAAGAATGAAATATCGGTGTCCGGTGGAAATTAGAATGAGAAATGGAGCTATCAAATATTTAGAAAAATTAAAGAGGTTAGCTAGGAATAATAGAAATAACCCAACTGCAGCAGAGAAAATGTTTTGGCAGGTATTGAGAAAATATCCATATACATTTTTAAGACAAAAACCTTTAGGTCGATTTATTGCCGATTTTTACTGTTCAAAATTATTATTGATAGTTGAGATAGATGGAGATGCTCATGATTTGAGAAAATATATGGACAAGGAAAGAGATGAATATTTTCAAATTAGGGGTATAAAAACAATTAGGATTACAAATGAACAAGTATTAACAGGTGAAGCAGAGAGATTGATAAAAGGTATTTTAAAAGAAAGAGAAAGAGAAGTGGAAAAATGATTAAGCATTTTCTTCTAATTCAATTATTCTCTGTAAGATGGCCAGGGAGCCGAGGTAGACGGGTTCGACACCGGAGAGGGCCAGAGAGCCGGCACCTAGATTTTTGGCTTGGGAATAAGGGGTGTCTGAAGTGTAATTAATAATACCAATTTCAAAGGGAGCGGAGTTAAGATCTACCAAAGTTGATTTAGGGGTTTGAGAATCATAACTGGCTTCAGTAATAGCAGAGAGATAGGGGCCACTTTCCATTTCAATGACAGTGAGGTCATTTTCGGAATATTTTTTTAAGAGAGATTCATTTTCGAGAAAAGTACCTAGAACAGTGACTGATTTTTGGTTGGTAAGAATAGAGCCCTGGCGATTGTTAAAAGGAAAAAAAGTATTGAAAACATTTTTGAAAATGTAGGAATTTTGAGAGTGTTCATCAAAAACCAGACGAGGAATTTGAATGTCGCCAATTTCGGAATTGAGAACGGCGGCTTTACCGAGGATATAGACACCAGCGAGATGATTGATGTTTTCTAGGATTTTATTAAGGATATGATAAGCGGCAAAACCAAGAGGATAGTCGATATTGAATATAAGAGACTGACTTTGGGAAATTTTTTTAGGCTTACTGATTTTGAGACGTGAATCAAACAGAGAAGATCGGGTAAAACTACTGATAGGAATAATTTGAGCGTTGACATCCATAAAATGATTATTTTTAGGAGCAATGATGCCGAGGTGTTTTTGGTAGCGGATAAAATCTTGTTGATAGCGGGAGTTTTTAGCAAAAAGACGTGAGAGGTAATAAAGAAAGTCTTGGTGGGAGAGGTAGGGATTAGTGGCTTGATAATTTTTAGGAGCGTATTGGAGGAGTTGTTTTTCGTGTTTAAGGGGAAAACCAGTAACTAAATTTCTGAGAGAGTGAGAGTTGCTACTAACAAAATAAACTTTAGTTTTAGTAAAGTCATATTTTTTGAGGTGTTGCTGGGTGAGACCAGTCCACCATTGTTGGGTACTTTTGGCGTAATCCACCCAACTGCCGGCTAAAAGACGAAGACGAAGATCGCGGGGAGACTTGTAGATTCTTTGTAAGCGCAGTCGCCAACGACGACCAAGAGCGGTGATGATTTTATCCCAATCAGTAGAAGAGAGTTGGGTTAATTTAAGGAGTTTGTCAGGAGTATGGTTTAGGGCGGTTTTAAAATCGTTATATTTAGGGTAGGTGGAGGTTACTAAACGGTGAAATTTGTTCCATTCGGTTTGGTAGGCGATGGCCAAATTAACCAAGTCGTCAACGTCAGTAACGGAACTGATAAAGGCGGCTAATTGACCGGTTTTACGGTTGAAATAATGACTGCGGCGACGAGCTCGAGGGGGGCAACGATGCCAAGAGAGAATATCAGTAAAACCAGCTTCGGTGAAGGTTTGGGGATCTTGGCCCATGATGATAGTTTGGACATAATCAATACTTTTAGGGAGACGTAAAAGAGAGTAAACCACAGCGGAAGGGTCGATGCGAGTGGGGTCGGCGGCAAAAGGGTGTAAAATTGTGCCCATTTTTAGATAAGAATTGGTGAGAGAATGGACAGTGACTTCGAGATTGGATTTAAGGGCGGAACGGTAAGTGCGAAGGTGGAGGGCAATGGCTTCAATTGAGGGCATGGATACATTATAGAGAAACTGGTGTGGAAAAGGGGATTTTTGATATAATACTGATAGTATGGAAAACTTAGGAGATTCCCGAGAAAAGATAGCCCGTAGGCCTGAAGTAGATAAAGTTAAAGGCTTAATGGGTGTAGATTTCTTTAAAAATAGTGCGACTGAAAAAGAGACAAAAGCCAAAAATGTTATTCGTAGTTTCAACATGCAAGGAATAGAAACGATTGATGATTTATTCAATCGGACCGAGGCTCCTAATTATAATCAAAATCAAGCAAAAGAGAAGGTAAATATTTTAGCGACAGCTATATATGAAACAATGCAAGAATCTGGTGATAAAGAAGTTATAGAAGCAGCTATTTCTGGCTCTTTTTCGATTGCGAAACAACTTCCGCCAGCGTTTATAGGTGAGGACAGGAGTGACTTGGAAAATGGGAGTAGGTCTACAGCATTAGTATTCCAGAATTTTGTGGATAAATTTGCCACTGAAACAGATAAGGCGATTGTTTATAATGCCATGGAAAATTTTGATTATATAAAGAATAATCCCGAGATTGGGATTGAGACGGGAGAGGCCGCAAAGGAAGCACTGGAGCAAATAAAGACAGTGTCAATTTCAGGGAAAGATTCGATTGAGTCTAGAGCTAGACTGGTGGCGTATTTGTCCAAAATGAGTGGCAAAAACAAAAGTGAAACAGAAAAATCTGAAACTATCAATGGGAATGAAATATTGAAAAAAATAGCAGATGATATTGAAAAGACAGCGAAAGCTTCTGAAATAAGCGCTAAACAAGCAGCAGCTAGGTATGAATTAGAGCATGATATGAAAACAGTGTCTTTAGGAGAGCAAGTTGACGCTTATTTGTATGTACGGGCACCACGAGAGAGAGCACCTCAACAGTGGGAATATGATGTACCAGATGAACTTAGAAATATCGGCTTTAATTTAATTAATCCTAAATGGAAAGGTTTGTCAGTGACTGAAAAAAAAGAGACATGGAATAAATTGAGTCAAGTAGAGAAGGATAAATTAGATCAGGAATCTTGGAGACAACTACTGAGTTTTATGGATCAATGGTTGGGGGCAATTTATACTAAGAGATATAATTCAGCAGATTATAATAACAGGATTGATGCCATGTCTCAGTCAATTTTGAATTTGAAGGGGTTAAATGAGTCTGATTTAAAAAAGTGGTATGAAAATCCGGTTTTGAATTTAAAAGGAGTCATGCGACAGATTGCGCGAGAGTTACTGACAGAGACGGAGGTTCCTGGTATAAAAAGTAAGGCGTATGTATTTGAAATTAGAGATGGAAAATATGTTGAGGGTAGTTATGTTGAACAGTTTGTAAACAATGAAGATGGGTATAAGAGAGAATTAGTTAAGAGACTAACATCTAAAATTGATGAAAATGGGAATAAGGTAGTACCGGTGGTAGGGAATGAGGTAGCGGCGAAATTATCTGTAGCTTTAGCAATGAATGTTATGGAAATGGGGGGAGTATTTTCTTTTGCCGATGGTTTAAGAAAATTAGGATGGGAATCAGATGCTTTGAGATTGTCTCAGAGACCTGAAAGAAAGTATCGATCCAAAATAACAGGAGGAGAGTTGTTTGGTGGTCCGTGGACTGAGTGGGCTAATGTAATGAGTGAGGGAGATGAACAAGAAACCATGAGAAGAATTGATCAACAAAACATAGTACCACTTCAGTTGGCGGGGTCATTTCTTGATATGCCCCACAAAGAAGACAGGGATACTAGGTCGATGATGGAAAGGATATATAATGACCCTCAAGGTATTAAGTTTGATAATTTGGAAAAAGATATGTTTTTTGGATGGAGAAAAGATCATATAATGCCGGCGGCTCGTATATGGATGTATGTTTCTGGTAAAAATAAGTTAGAGTTGTCTAAAACAAGAGAGGTTGATGCAGTTATTTCTGAATGGAGAAGTGATTTATACAACGATATTATGACATTGAGAAAATGTCCAGATTCGTATGTGTCTACAGATACTATAAAAGGGGCTATTGGAGGAGCGGTGGGTTTATGGCCATTTGAGGGGCCGTATTTGAGAATAAATAATCCAGGTGTTCATGGAAATGGTGCAATTGATTATGGTGAATCAGTGATTGAAATAATAAGACAATTAGGTTTAGGTCCAACTGAACAACAGTATTTGTTAAGTGCTTTTGGTGTTGACAAAAAGAATTATAAAGACTTAAGTGATAAGTTTGTGGCGTATACAGCTGTGAGAAACATGACTTTGCCTGGGTGGTATAGAGCGTGGGCAGAAAGAACTTTATTAAAACAAAGACCTGTTTAGAAAAACAGAGATTTTTTACTTACCTTTTCTCACCATATCTCCGAGAGTTCCTGAAGCCCCTGGATATCCGGAACCGCCGCCAGTTCTAGTAATCCTATCAACAGTACCACCAATAACACCAAACAAACCTCTTCCGCCTGACCCTTTTCCGATTTCAGTACCAGCGTAAAATTTACCGGCATCTACAACCATTTTTCCACCTTTTTGGAGAGGTGTGGCGACTTCTCCTAATCCTTCACCAATAGCTTTGCCAAAAGGAGAAGGTTGGATTTTGAAGATAAATTCCGGAATCATACCAGGTAGTTTAGCAAGCAAGGCGAGT
>DBPM01000028.1:6042-21562 GCA_002304845.1 Candidatus Shapirobacteria bacterium UBA1420 | reverse complement strand
ACGATAGCACCACCGGCCAGTTTGGCAATGCGCTCACGGAAATTGTCTTTGTCATAATCGGAAGTGGCAGCTTCAAGTTGATTTTGGAGTTGGTGAACTCGGGCATCAACATCAGCCTTATCGCCGGCACCGCCAATAATTCTGGTTTTATCCTTGTCGGCGGTAACTGAATCGGCTTGACCGCAGTACTCGGCCGGATCGGCGTTTTCAAATTTAATACCTAAATCATCAGAGATGACTCGACCACCAGTTAAGACAGCGATATCTTCAAGCATGGCTTTACGACGATCACCAAAACCGGGGGCTTTAACCGCCAAGACATTAAAGGTACCGCGAAGTTTGTTGACTACCAGAGTAGCTAGGGCTTCACCATCAATGTCTTCGGAAATAATGACAAAATTTTTGGTCAATTTAACCAATTTTTCCAAGAAAGGAAGGATATCCTGAATGGAAGAGATTTTTTTGTCGGTGATGACGATGTAAGGATTGTCGATGACAGCCTCCATTTTTTCGGTATCGGTAGCGAAATAAGGTGAGAGGAAACCGTTATCAAATTCCATACCGGAAGTTTCTTTGGTTTCCAAAGACAAACCTTTACCTTCTTCGGCGGTAATCAAACCATTGCGACCAACTTTTACCAAAGCATCGGCAATTTCTTTACCAATTTTTTCATCGGCAGCGGAAATGGTGGCTACTTTTTCGATAGATTCACGATCATCATTTTTGATGTCTGACTTCATGCCATCGAGTTCTTCAATGGCAGCCGCGAGAGCTTTTTCCAAACCCTTTCTAACAATCATAGGATTGGCACCGGCGGTGACATTTTGAAGACCTTGATTGACAATGGCCTGGGCTAAAACAGTACTGGTAGTGGTACCGTCACCGGCGACATCGTTAGTTTTACTGGCCGCCTCTTTGACTAATTGAGCCCCCATATTTTCGTAGGGATTTTTGAGTTCAATTTCTTTGGCAACAGAGACACCATCGTGAATGACAGTGGGACCGCCCCACTTTTTTTCAATCGCGACGTTGCGACCTTTGGGACCAAGAGTAGTGGCGACGGCATCGGCCAAAATATTAACACCTTTTAAGAGAGATTGACGGGCATCTGCCCCGAATTTAAGTTGTTTTGCCATAGTTTTAGATAATTAGATAAATAGATAATTAGTAAATAGTTATTTAATAAGAGCCATGATGTCTTCGAATTTAAGAATGAGGAGATTTTTGTCATCTTCTTTGTATTCTTTACCACCCCACTCGCGATAAATAACAGTATCACCGACAGCACAGGGAGCTTTGATTTCGTGACCATCATCAAAAATAGGACCACCAACAGTCAAGACTTTACCGGATTGAGGTTTTTCTTCGTGAGATTCAGGTAAAACGATACCGGAAGCGGTGGTGGTTTCAGCTTTGATAGGCTCAACTAAAATGTAACCGGAAACGGGTTGAATATGGGACATAAAATTTTTTTGAACTTATAATTATCAGTCGGACAGGTAGACTGCTAATATTATAGCCAAAAGAGAAAATAGGTCAAGGGGTTACAATGCTATAATCGAAATAATGAAGGAAATTAAAATCACTTATTTGGTACATGGAACAACAACTGACAACGAAAAAGGAATTTCTTCTGGTTGGAAAGACGTGGAATTATCTGATTTAGGCGTTCATCAATCGAAAGAATTGAAAAATCAAGTTAATATGAATGAGTTTGAGGTTGTGTTTTGTTCAGATTTAAAAAGAGCTGTCGATTCGGCAAAAATTACTTTTGAAGGTATTGTGCCTATAATCATAGACAAGCGTTTGAGGGAATGTAATTATGGAGATTTTAATGGTACTGATTCAAAAATTGTTGAACCTTTGCAAGAAAAAAATATTATCGAGAGATTTCCTAATGGTGAAAGTTACGAGGACGTAAAGAGAAGAATTAATGAGTTTTTAGAAGATTTGAAAAAGAAACAGTACAAGAATATAGCTATAGTGGCTCACAAGGCTCCGCAACTAGTGCTGGAAGTCTTGTTAAATAATAAGAGTTGGGAACAAGCTTTTGCGGAGGATTGGAGAAAAACTAAATCTTGGCAACCTGGTTGGATATACTACCTAAAGTGAAATTAAATAAGACGAAAATAGGCAGTTTGACTATTTATTATAGAAGTGATGATAGATTTATTGGTCAAAGGGTGGCGTTGGGAAAATATGAGCCTTATGAAACGAAATTGATTTTAAGACAGTTGAAAGCAAATCAAGTGGTGATAGATGTGGGAGCCAATATCGGTTATTACACTATGTTAATAGCGGATAAAGTGAAAAAGGTTTACGCCCTGGAACCGGACAAAACTAATTTTGAAATCTTGAAAAAAAATATTTTGGCAAATAATTTAAAAAATGTAGTGGCGATAAGAGCGGCAGCGGGAAGTAAAAAGAGTCGATTAAATCTGTATAAGTCAAAAGAGAATTTGGGTGACCATAAATTGTATAAAATCCCTCTCGTCCCGCCGGAGCGGGACGTATCTCCCTTTGAAGAAAGGGAGAAGGTAAAGGTAGTTAAATTAGATGAATTAGTGAAAGAACAGGTGGATTTAATTAAAATTGATACTCAAGGGTGGGAGCCGGAAGTGGTGGCGGGGGCGAAAAAAATAATTACCAAAGATAAACCAATAATTTTTATGGAATATTCCCCTGCCAGATATAAAATAGCGGGATTGGATGGAAAAAAGATGATGCGATTTTTGCGAAAAATTTACAAAAACATCTGGTGGATTGATGAGTGGTTGTATATTTATAAAAATCTGGAACAAAGAAAAATTGATGCCATTTGTGCCACTAACAAAACAGGTTATGCAGACTTGTGGATGAAAAAAGAGGTGGGTTGGGGTGATAAAATGGAAAGGGTGAAAGATTTAAAAATTAAAAATTTAATAAAAAAAATATTGAAATATGAATGATCTTCAAAACAAAATTGCAGTAGTTACTGGAGCCGGAGATGGATTGGGAAAACAAATATCTTTGGATTTAGCCCAGAATGGAGCCACAGTTATCTTGGTTTCCAGAACGGAAGAAAAGTTAAAAAAGCTGAAAGAGGAAATTGAAAATGCAGGTGGAAAAGCGGATTATTATCCCTGCGATGTGTCCCAGATTGAGGCAGTCAACGACATGGCCAAAAAGGTGTTGGACAAATACCAAAAAGTAGATATTTTGGTGAATAATGCGGGAGTTTATTTTGCAGGTAGTTTTTTTGATTTAAACAGTGAGCAAGCTAAAAAAACCATAGAGGTGAATACGTTAGGGACAATTTACTGCACTAGGGCCTTGGTACCAAGCATGAAAGAGCGAAATGAAGGGCAAATTTTAAATGTAATCTCGGTGGCCGGCTTTGAAGCTAGTGGAGAATACACTTTATATACTTCCAGTAAATTCGCTCTCGTCGGTTTCACGGAAGCATTAAGACAAGAATTAATAAATACCAAGGTGAAAATTTCGGCAATTTATCCTGAAGGTATCAGGACCAATCTTTTTGCCGGTTCCGGTGGTCAGGATGTTTCAAAAGAAGCACCAAATACCTTACTAGATCCTAAAGATGTGTCTGAAGTGGCCATGTTTATACTGAAACAAGCAGCAGATATTAACCTGAGTCGAATTGATATTAGAAAGAAAATTTTTTAAAGGATAAAATTAGTCATGGGAAAAATAAAACAGATTGAAGCCAGAGAGATTTTGGCCAGTGGCGGGGCGCCGACAGTAGAAGCCACAGTAATTTTAGAATCGGGGGTAGCCGGAGAAGCTTCGGTGTCATATGGTGCCAGTGCTGGCAGTAAAGAGGCAGTGGTCTTGTTGGATGCTGATTCAAGACGCTTTAAGGGCAAAGGCATGTTGAGGGCTGTGTCCCATATCAAGGAAAAAATCGCACCGGCGATAATCGGTATGGAAGGCTTGAAAAACATTGACCAAAAGATGTTGGAACTGGATGGTACTCATAATAAAGAAAATTTGGGGGCCAATGCGATTTTGGCGGTAAGTATGGCTTATGCTCGAGCTCAAGCGATAGAGAATAAACAAATGCTTTATGAATATTTACAAGATGAATTTGAACTGCCGAAAAGTACCAAGTTGCCTAAACCGATGGTGGTAATGATTGAGGGTGGTAAACATGCGGACAACAGTACTGATTTGCAGGAATATTTAATCTCAGCCTTGGGTAATAAAGGGGCGGCGGAAAATGTCCAAATGACAATGGAAATTTATGAGGCTTTAAAAAAGATTTTAAAGAGTGAAGGTAAATCTACCAATGTCGGCAATGAGGGTGCTTTTGCTCCCAATGGGATTGAAAATAATGAAAAAGCGATGGAATATTTAGTAAGGGCGATTGAGAATGCCGGTTATCAACCAGGAGCGGAGGCGGGAATTTCTTTAGATGCGGCGGCATCGGAATTCTATAATAAAGAAACTCAAAAATACCATTTAAAATTGGAAAACAGGGATTTTAGTCCGGAAGAATTGATTGAATATTTTGCTCAATGGATAGGCAAATATCCTTTTGTCAGTTGGGAGGATATGTTGTCGGAATATGACTGGGAAAATTGGCCAAGGTTGGTAGAAAAAGTGGAAGGAAAAATAAAAATTATAGCTGATGATTTAACAGTCACTAATACGAAGTTGTGGCAAGAAGCGATTGAGAAAAAGGCGGCGACAGCAATTTTAATAAAACTGAATCAGGCGGGAACAGTAAGTGAAACGATTGAATGTTGTCAATTAGCCATACAAGAAGGTTTATGGACTATCCCCTCTCATCGAGGTGGTGGAGAATCGAATGATACTTTTTTGGTGGATTTGGCGGTGGCGGTGGGAAGTGAATATATTAAAGTCGGGCCGACTAGAGGAGAAAGAGTGGCAAAATATAATCGATTGATGAGAATTGAAGAATATTTAAACCCTCAGTCCCGATAAATCGGGACAGCTCCCTTGAAAAAGGAGCCTCCCTTCATCAAGGGAGGTGCTCCAATATCTATTGGAGCGGTGGGTTTTAAATTTCGTATTCAAAAAACTGATCGTAGGGGATGGTCCAGGAAACGGTGTCTTCGATGCTGGCATTTTCCATGATTTTTCTAAAGAGGCGGATGGAATTGCCGTGAGCGGAAATGGCGATACCCAGATTTTGACCGGCATAATTTTTTCTTAAATCATCAATAAAGGATTTAACTCTGATTTCGACATCAGCAAAAGATTCGCCATTATTGACTTTGTCGGCCCAACCACGATGCCATTTATCAAATTGTTCTTGACCATATTTTTCGATAGTTTCGGCGTGGGTGTGACCGGCCAGATCACCATAAGAGCGTTCGATCATACGGTCGTCGGTAATAATGTTTTGACATTCGGGATGAAATTTAAGAACTTCATTGAGAGTATCAATAGCCCGGGAAAGTCGACTGGTGTAAGCGACATTAATTTTTTTATCTTTAAGCATTTGTCCTAAAGCCTTGGCCTGTTCGACACCTAAGGGAGTTAGTTTAGCATCAAGCCAGCCGGTAAAAGTTTTACTGAGATTAAATTCGGATTGTCCATGACGGAAGAGATAAATGTTTGACATAGAGTAATTATATGCTAGAATTTCTTAAATTTGGAACGCGTTGATGGGGACATAATACACCCCCGGAGTATATCGACAAAATCGATAAGGGTTCTCCCTAAACAGAGATAGAGTATCACTGCGAAAGCAAGTACTCGATAATAAGGTAGATAATTTTTTATCTACGAAACAAGGTGGTACCGTGAGAAGCCCTCACCCTTGTAAGACCTTTTTGGTTTTATAAGGGCGAGGGCTTTTTTTGTACCGACGGTGACCGACCAGTTAGGTGACGCTCTGTAAAAGCGTTTTAAGCAAGTGCAACTCTTGCCCGTCGGACTGATGAAAAATAATATAAACAAGTCTCTATTGAAAAAATTAGTAGAGATTAAATCACTAAGCCAGGAGACGGTCCAGTGTCTAAAAGCACTGAAACTGATTGAGTTGGAAGTAAATAAAGAAAATATTCCGGTGTTTATCGATGTAAATGAGGGTGTGCCTTTTTTGATAGCCGGAAATTTACAACAAGCTGAGGTTTTATTTTTAAGTCATATTGATGTGGTACCAGCGACCAATGAAGGTTTTAAATTTAAAGAAGTCGACAATAAATTTTTTGGCAGAGGGGTTTTGGATATGAAAGGACCCTTGGTGGCGACCTTGGATGCTTTTATAAAATTATGGAAAGCAGGCCATAAAAATATTATTTTTGCAGTTACCAGTGATGAAGAAGTGGGTGGTTTTAAAGGAGCGGCATTTTTAGCAAAAAATATATTAGGGAAGATTAAAATGGCCCTAATTCCTGATGGTAGCAGTGAGGATATGGTCCTAATTCAAAAAGCACCCTTTCATATAAAAATTACCGCTAGAGGAAAATCAGCTCATGCTTCCAGACCTTGGGAAGGCATCAATGCTGCGGAAAATTTAGGAAAATGTTGTGGGGAAATACTGGCGAAAATCAATGGGAAAAAGCCGGAAGAAACAACAGCAACGCTATGTCAATTTCATAGTGGCGAGACAATCAATATGCTACCTGACAAAGCTGAAGCGGTGATGGATATCAGAATTAAACAAGAAACGGAAGTGAAAGTGATAGTGAAAAATTTAAACCAGGTAACAAAAAAATTTGGATGTAAATGGGAACAGATTGATGAAGCCTTATTTTTTGAGATAAAAAAGGAGCAACCATTGATTAAAAAATGGCAAGAAGCCTTTAGAGCAGTCCATCAAAAAGAAGCGGGTTTTGTCATTGAAAACGGAGCCTCGGATGCCAGATTTTTATGGCAAGAATTAAAAATACCGATAATTGTCACTTCGGCTAAGGGAGCTGGAGCACACAGTCATCATGAGTGGGTAGATGTAAATTCTTTAAATCAATTATCAGAAACAATCGTCAAATTTATTATTAGTTTATAATTCAAATTATGACCATAAAGGAAAAAATGCACTTAATTACCCGCAACTGCGAAGAAGTGTTAACGGAAAAAGATTTAGAAAGTCTGTTGAAATCAGGAAAAAAGATTCAACATTATATCGGTTTTGAAATTTCGGGACTGGTACATTTGGGAACGGGTTTGGTGTCGATGGGGAAAATTGCCGACTTTTTAAAAGCCGGAGTGAAATGTCGGATATTTTTAGCTGATTTTCACACTTTTTTAAATAATAAATTGGGTGGAAAATGGGATGATATCCGCTGGGCTTCAGAGCATTATTTCAAAGAAGCTTTGATAGCCTCCCTCAAATGTCATGGAGTTGATCAGGATGAAGTGGAATTTATCAGTGGTAAAGAACTTTATGAGAAAAACCCGATGCAGTGGCAAAATTTTATGGAGATTGGTAAACATATCACCCTGTCACGAAACAAAAGAAGTATTTCCATTATGGGGAAAGAAATGGGTGATGATGTGGATATGGCGACACTTTTTTATCCCCCACTACAAATCGCTGATATAGCCACCTTGGATATCAATTTGATACATGCGGGAACTGATCAAAGAAAGGCTCATGTGATTGCCAGAGAGGTAATCAAAAAAATTCCGGGGAATTACCAGACACCGGTGGCGGTTCATCACAATTTAATTGCCGGATTAACCGGACCGGAACCCGGTAAAAATGACAATGAGACTTTGAAGATGAGTAAGTCAAAACCGGGAAGCGCCATTTTTGTTCATGACAGCCCTGAGGAGATAAAAGATAAAATTAAAAAGGCTTACGGACCACCGAAGGTGGTAGAGTTTAATCCACTGTTAAGTTGGGTAAAAACATTGGTGTTTTGGGGCGAAGATGAGAGTGAATTTGTGATTGAAAGACCGGAGAAATTTGGAGGTAACAAAACTTACACCAGATACTCTCAACTGGAACAAGACTATGCTTCGGGAGAATTATTTCCACTTGATCTAAAAAATGCTCTGGCGGAGTGGTTGATTAAAAAATTGGAACCCGCCCGAAAACATTTTGAAACCCCGGAAATGCAAAAAAATTTAGAAAAAATGAAAGAATTGTTGAGTAAAAAATGAAGGTAACTAATTATGAATTACGACTGAGCCATAACGAGGGCGTTTTTTAATATATTCCCCTTGAGTTGGTACAAATATGTTACCTTTTGGAATTTCCGTGGCATTCCTAATTTCTGGTATATAACATATAAATGAGTTTCCGGAATATCTCGTAATTTTGATTAACTCTTCTTGATAAGTTTCTACTTCTACTTGTTCTAAATCAAAAAAATTATGTTTTCTAAAAAGGTCAAAACTTTTGCCTATTAAAAAAGGTGTTCTAAGTTCTAATGCCTCCGTGAGTGTCTGTTTACCCCAGTGAGAGAGAAAGGTACCATCACCTAAATTCCAAAGGCCGTGAGCCCCATAACAAAGTGAATGTGATCCAGACATTAAACTTACCCAGGCAGCATAAAGTTGATCATTTTGGTCAAAATTATTTAAGATACCCTCGTACCAGGGTTCCAAATTTATAAAAGGTTTTTTGGGGTACAATTGTCTAGATTTCAAGGGTAACTTCCACAAATCATTTCTAGAAAGAGCGTCATGTCCAGTTTGTACCGTAACCGCAGAAAGAAGATTAGGATTCGTGACAACCTCTTCGCTAGTTTCCTTAGGTAGAGTATGTATAAAGAGTGGTTTGTCAGTTATTTGAGAAACATAATTAACGACTTCACTCCACTTTTTTATCCGGTCTATCTTTAGCTTATCCGCCTGACGAGAAAGTAATGTATTTTTTAAATGTCTTGTAAGAGATGATAATTTTGAAGGCATAATGTTTTTGATTCTGGAAGTCACAAGATTGTCACTAGTTTTATTAGGTAAAAGCTCTTTTTCTCTACCTATCGATAAATTACTTTCTCCTACCAAGCAGTAATAAACGTTAAATTCATTGAAGTTGCTAACAATTTCTTTCCACCATTTTTTCATTTTTTCGAGACCTAACCATTCTATTTGATAACCCCAGGCTCCATATAATATGGTTGTAAATCCATAGTTGTTAAGTATTTTAACCCTATTTTGAGATGATTTGATATAGTCATTGTTGATATTTCCGTTTTTATCCCATGCAGCACCAAAACCATACTTGGCATTTTCATTATATAAACCAATTTCAGGTGGAACACCAATTACAGTTTGTATAGCGTCAAATTTTTGTTCTTTACGAATTTTTACCATACTTTCAAAAGTACGATTATTAATCCGGTTAGTTAACCCATACCACCAAGTATCACATAAAAAATGTGACAGATTATTTTGTAATTTTATTTGTTTAATATTGTCTCTTTCCATGCTATTAAAGCAGTGCTTTCTGGAATCTCAATATCATCAAAAGAGATAATTTCACCAGGCTCAATATCTCTTTTTGTAATAACATCAAAAATAAGTCCTATTGGAACATGAGAGGGAAATTCAGATATTTTAATAGCCTCACCTCTAACATCAAAACTACCAATACCTCTTTTTAAAACTTCTCCCTTTTTGATTAGTCGTTTAGAAACGGTAGCAACACTAAATCTAGGATTTAAACTGTTATCTAGAAGTACATTTTTAGAATTCAATATTCTATTAACAGTTTTTAAAACTTCTAAATGACATAAGTGAAATGGTCTTGTAAGAACATAATATGGACCATCTCCCATTTTGTAATACTTAAGATAAGATGATTGTAGTTCCTGGTGTTTAGCAGCTATAAATACACCTGCGGGTGATTTTGGAGACAGAACATAGTCACTTATGACAATATTCGATTTGTCTGCTGTTTCAGCCAACTGTTTGGCCCCATCCTGATAATTGTCACAAACGGTACCTACCATGCCTCTGGTGGTAATTTCAGCCCCCAGTCCATTAGCTACTAATACTTGTTCTACTTGAATCTTTGTTCCGTCTGTAAATGATGTTACTTGTGCTAAGGAAATACCATTTTTTTTGCTCCAAAAATTCATATCCTCTTTAGTGGGGTTGTGATTTAGAAAACCTTTTATGTTACCTAATACCAATGGGTTAAATCCCATACTGAGAGCGTCTTCATAAAGTACCGCAATAGAACCGGGTTGGTCACCTTCCGCTTCTGATATTAAACCTTTTCTTGATAACCATGAACCAGAAGTTATCTGTAGCTCTGAATCCATTGTAACCACAGGGATTTGTTCGTCCAAGATTTTTTTAATAACATCGGTAGCATAAATGGGATCACCTGTGCACTCAATAATTAATTTTGAATTATTAATTAATTCGTCTAAGGAATTAGTATATTTTTCTTTATCTATACTCAAGGGTTTTATGTCGCTAATTTTCCTGCGTGTAAGTATTTTTGATAAGTTGTATCTGGGATGTTCTTGAAGGGAGAGTCCTAATCCATGAGCAATGAAACCACTTCCTACTATACCTATGTCTACTTTTTCTGTATTCATATTGTGAATCAAATATTCGTTTGGAGTATATCATATAATATGAAAACTGGTTAATTGTTTGTTTTGTAAATGAAAAATATTGTTATTGCCGGGACGTCAGGAGTGGGTAAAAGTTTTTTGGAAGAGGAGCTGCAAAAAAGAGGTCTAAGCTTCCAGATTCCAAAATATACTGACCGAGAATTGAGGCCCGGGGAAAATCCGAAAAAATTAATTTCCTTGAGTGCGACTGAGTTTGAGAAACAGAAAAATGATTTCTTTTTTACCCTAAAGTATGGTGGATTTAATTATGGCTGGCATAAAAAAGATTTAACCAAAGCGCCAATAAGTTTGGCGATTACCCAAGAAAGTTTGGAAGAATTTTTGCAAAAAAATCCGGATTTTTTACCGGTACTTTTAGTGGTGACGGCAGAGAATTTTGAGATGTTAAAAAGTAGAATGAGAGCCCGAGGTGATAGTGAAGCAAAAATTACTCAAAGACTGGAGTTGGCGGCAGAGGAAAATAAAAATCGGGAAAAATATGAAAAGATTGTTAAAAAATATCAAGGGTTGGTGTTTGAAATCAAAGATGACTCGACTATTTTTGAGGCAGTGATACCGGAGTTGGCCAGAATCCAAAAATAATCATGTGCTATAATCCGCCATGGGAAACCAAATCGAGGAAATAGGATTAACAGGAAGGGCGGTGGACCAGATGCCATATTTAGGTGTGTTCAGTCAAGGTGCAGAAATCCGGGTTGCTTGCGGTAGGTCAAATTTAATGGAGATGACAACAAGTGAGATAGGTGATGATTTTTGGGATTCAATCGACAAATTGGGAAATTTCTGTACAGCTTTTGATAGACGAGGAAGTATATTGTTGAATGAGTTAGATATACCATCTTTTAAAAAGTCGGTAATATTTAAGAAGGGATCAGGGGGTAAAGAAATAATTGAGATAAAAGATCCTGAGATGAGTTGTAATAAATGTTATAGAAAGATAGGCATAAAGAAACAATACAGAGAAATACCATTAACTCGTAAGGCGTTCGAAAAAATGCCATATCTGGATTTGATACATATACCAACACTCGTAGAAAAGCAACATTCAATACGAGCTATCTGTGGTAAAACGGACATAGTAAATGTTCCTCGTTTAGAGAGTTTGGTAACTTTGTTAAGCACAGGTGACAAATATAACTGTACAATGTGGCCCAGAAAAACTATTCGCTATCGGAGTTGTTTGGACACAGAATTTCTGAAAAGGTCAGTGCAATTTAGGAGAGGGCCAAATGGTAAAGAAGTAATTGATGTAAAAGATCCAAGGATGAATTGTAGGGACTGCCCTAGATTTAATGAATCACCTGAATGGCCCCCACTAAGTAGAGGTAAGAGGTCAATAGATCCCTCAATCTAACCAAATTTGATTGGTTGTGGCCAAGAGGAAGTGATAAGTTGATCTTCGTCGAGTTGGATATTTTCCCTAAGGATTTGGTAAATTGATTCGGTGACAAAGGGAATAAAGGGATGTAAAAGCTTAAGAGAGTTAATTAAAACAGTCAGCAAAACCGGGACGACTTCGGGGCCACGATTTTTAGCATCTTCAATGTAAACATCACAAAAATCGTGCCAGAAAAATTGATAGAGATTTTCACTGGCTTGACCAAAATGATAACGACCAAGGTCACGATTGGTGGAGTCGATGATGTTGTTTAAGGAGGTGAGGATAGAGAGGTCGGAGGGAGAGAAATCCCCCTCCCGCTGAAGCGGGATCCCCCTTTGAGAAAAGGGGGCAAGTTTTAGTGAAGGATCAGTTTCTTTGAATTTGTCGATGAGCATCAGTACGAAACGGGAGGCGTTCCAGATTTTGTTGACGAAATTGCGTTGGGCACGGATTTTATCTTCGGACACGACAAAATCGCTGGCCGGGGCAATACCGTAAACTAAAGACATGCGGAGAGCATCAGCGCCATATTTTTCCGACATGACCAGAGGATCGATAACATTACCTTTACTTTTAGACATTTTTTGACCTTTGGCATCGACAACACGGGAATGAAGGTGGACCAATTTAAAGGGCACTTCTTTGGTTAAATAGAGACCGAACATAATCATTCGGGCCACCCAGAAAAAGAGAATGTCCCACATGGTATCCATAACAGAGGTGGGGTAAAAATAATGGAAGTCTTCACTGGAATTTTTGGGATCGACCACATTAAAACCGAGAGTCGAGAGAGGCCATTGACCACTCAGAAACCAAGTGTCAAAGGTATCGGTTTCCTGGAGAAGATGATGACCGTGACAATGAGGACAGGTCTCACCGGTGGGGAGATCGACAAGATATTTAGCATCGATGGGAGCCAGTAGAGATTGAAGACCGGATTTGATGTCGTCAAAAGAATATTTATCCTTGAGATCGGCATAAACACCACTGATTAAGTTTTTGTTTTTATCCAAAAAATTAAGTTTGATTTGAGGATTACAGTCGAGACAATACCAAGCAGGAATTTGGGGACCCCAGACAATTTGTCGGGAAATATTCCAGTCACGAATATTTTCCATCCAGTCGAGATAGGCTTTTTTGAAACGAAGAGGGAAAAATTTAACTTTACCCTCTTTGGCGGCCTGAATGGCGGGCTGGGCTAATTTATCAATTTTGAGATACCACTGAGGCGCAGTAATGGGTTCGATGGGGCGACCGCAACGATAACAATGACCGACCTCGTGGGTATAGTCTTCGGTTTTTTCTAGAAATCCAGCTGTGTCTAAATCGGCAACAACTTGATCACGAAGTTGTTTGGGATAGAAGCCTTGATATTTTTGGGGAACATTTTGGTTGGATTTACCGTCATAATCAAAGATACGGATAAAGTCGAGCTGATGAGTTTTGGCCATATCGTAATCCTCGGGTGAATGGGCGGGAGTGACTTTGACGGCGCCGGTGCCAAACTCCAGACTGATAGATTTATCCCCTATGACCGGAATTTCTCGATTGACTAGAGGCAAAGTGACAGTGGTGCCGATTAAATGTTGATAGCGTTTGTCGGCGGGATTAACAGCAACGGCAGTGTCACCAAGCATGGTTTCGGGACGAGTGGTGGCCACAGTCAAAGGACCATATTTGATGTACCACAAGTGAGAAGCAACAGTTTTATGTTCAACTTCGAGATTAGAAAAGGCGGTGCCACAGTGGGTGCAATAGTTGACAATTTTTTCGTCACGATAGATTAAACCGTCAGCGTGTAATTTTTTGAAAGTGGCGCGGACGTTGTCCAAAATTTGAGGTTCGAGGGAATAATGATAGCGACTCCAGTCGAGAGAATAACCCAATTTTTTCATTTGAAATTGGTTTAAAGTGCGGTTTTTTTCGACAAAATCCCAAATCTGTTGGTAAAGAGTTTGGCGATCAAAATCAAAACGACTGTGACCTTGTTTTTGTAATTCTTTTTCGTAAACAAATTGAGTTTCGATGCCGGCATGGTCCCCGCCCGGAAGCCATAAAGTGGGATCACCCAACATACGATGATAACGGATGAGAATGTCTTGGACGGTGAAAAGAGCGTGACCCATGTGCATGGGGTTGTTGGCATTGGGTAGAGGCAAAATAATGGAAAAAGGTTTTTTATTTTTGTCGATTTTGGGAGTGAAGGCGCCGGATTTTTCCCAAAGGGAATAAATTTGTTCTTCGTTGGCTGAAGAATAACTCTTGTCCATGCGATATTTTAACATGAAGAGATAGGGAAAAATGTGAAGATAAGACTGATTTTATTTTAGAATTATGATAAACTTACTTATATGAGAGAGAGAGAGAGAAAGTTAATCACATTATCTGAAGAGAAGAAAGCACGTATTGTTCATAGTTTAATAAACAGGGAAAGATGGCAGCCAAATATAGAAAGAGGGTTTACATGTCCAACAAAAGAGACTTATCATGGCCATTCTCCGTTTATTCCGACCCAAAAAATGCTTGATCAGGCTAAAGGGAAGTTTGATTAATAATGACAAGACAATCAGACGGTTTTGTACATCAGAATTTCGTCAATGAATTGGTCTTGATAAAATAGGCCCTTGGGTAGACGACCATATTCAATGAAACCAAGTGACTGGTAGAGATGTTGAGCAATTTTGTTTGAGGAAAAACAAGCAGAAATATTGATTGACTTTGGGTTTTATTCAACGATGTAGATCTTATTATAAAATATGGAACGCAGGTAAAAATGGGGATGAATTGTCGAGACAAAAACTTTTCGAATACTATACCTCTTTATGCCAATTTCTTTGATGACAATGTGGGCATTTCAAATATTTTTTATTCACGTTATGAAGCGATAGTAAATCTTGTAAGAGAGATATTTTAAATTCTCTGCCGCAACTTTTACAAAGATACATTACCTCTATTGAATGCATTTTAGTTAACAGACCTATACCTAACAGAAAGACGAAAATGAAAATTACTATGCCATGGTGTATCTGCTGAGCAAAATACCCAGTAACAATCAACAAAACAGTAAAAATAATCAATAACAAAATTGTTTTAATATTATTTTTCATTTTGCCTCTCAAGGATTAATTTGATTTTCTAGCAAACAGAATTATCAGATTTAGTATAGTCTGATTCTCTATAATAGACTTTCATGTTCAATCAGTTTGCCTTTGGATTGGAGGGTCCAGAGGGTTTTGTAGAGACCGCCTTGTTGAAGCAGTTCTCGATGTTTGCCGATTTCAACAATAGAACCATTACTGAGGACGACAATTTTATCGGCGTTGCGAATGGTAGAAAAACGATGAGCAATAATAATAACAGTGCGATTTTTGGAAGCGTTTTTAAGAGCTTGCTGAATTTTACGCTCGGAAGCGGAGTCCAGATTACTGGTGGCTTCATCAAAAATCAACACCTTGGGTTGGACTAAAAGAGCCCGAGCGATGGCTAAACGTTGTTTTTGACCACCACTAAGTTTAATTCCCCTTTCACCGACTTCCGTCTGCCATTTTTTAGGTAATTTTTCGATAAAGTCTAAAATATTGGCATCGGCAGCAGCGGCGCGAATCTCAGCCATGGGAGCATCTTCACG
>DBPM01000028.1:4072-5940 GCA_002304845.1 Candidatus Shapirobacteria bacterium UBA1420 | reverse complement strand
CCTTGATGAATATCCAAATTGATGTCGTGGATAACTTTGCTTTTGTCCTTGGGATAGGTAAAAGATAGATTTTGAAAAGATAAATAGCCTTGGGGGTTGGTGATAGTTTGAGGAGAAAGAGGATCTTTGACTTGAGTGTCTTGATCTAAAATGTCAAAATATTTTTCCAAGTCAGTGATGCTTTTGGCAATATCTCGGACTCTAAAAAAGAGTCTGAAAAATTCATAGTAAAAACCGGTAATAAAACCAGTGACCATAACTAAATCACCGAGGGTGAAGCCGTGGTTTAATTTTTGAATGGCCAACCAAAGCATAAAGAGCATGGCCACACCAGAAGTGGTACCAATAGCAATGTCCATAAAACGAAAGGATTGGGAAAAGCGCCATAATTTTTGGGTCCAGTCGTTAAATTGTAAAGACAGGCGGCGACGTTCTTTATTTTCACCAGCAAAAAATTTGACCGTTTCGTAATTAATCATGGAATCGGCAATAATCCCGGAAACATGATCTTCAGCGTGATTGAGGTCAGTTCGGGTTTGGAGGTTGTGTTTGACCAACCACCGGATCAAAAAGCCGTTAACGATGGCTAAAATCAGAAGAGATAAACCAATATCAGGGGAGGCTTTAAAAAGAAAAAATAAAGTAACTAAAAGAGAAATGAAAACAGAAAAGAGATCAAAATGAATGTCGTGAAAAAGAGAGAAGATAGCGCCATCGCCACGACGAAAAGCACTGATCAGAGAACCGGTACTTTTGTTGACATGAAAAGCAAAATCAAGCTCCATAACTTTTTGAAAAACAGTTTCTCTGATGTGTCGAGCTAAGGGAATCAGGACTCGATCAGCCAAATAATAAGCGAGGGTAGAAATGAAATTAGTACCAACGGTGGAAAGACCAAAAAGTAGAAAATAGTGAAAAACTTGACGACTTTGAGAATTTTGAGCCGCGTCCAAAATCCCCTTAAGCCAATAGGGTCGGATAGTTTCCAAAATTATGGAAATGAGATAAACGAAGAGGAAGAGAAGCATCTTCCACTTATATTTCCCCAAAAATTGGTAAAAAGTTTTTAAAGACTTCATGCAGCTACAATTTTAAAAGTGTAGACAGAAAAAGTCTATAGGTAAATTATGGAAAAACAGGGAAAAGATGAGATGGGTGTATAATCAACCATGAAAAAATATTGGTTTTTAGTCTTGGTGGCGACCTTGGGATTGTCGGCTTGCCAACAAAAAAATATCCCAAAAGAAATTAAAAAAGAAAGTGGTACTGGTCAATCAATAAAAGAACTGTTGAGTGAAGGAAAAAGTCAAAAGTGTATGTTTGCGTATACACAAGAAGGTTATGAAACTAGGGGTTTATTGATAATCAAAGGCAATAAGTTTAAACAAGAATTAAGTATTCCTCAAAAAATAAATTCAATGATGTTGTATGTGATTAGTGATGGCGACAACATCTATAGTTGGAATGAATCAACGCCAGGAGTAGGAGTAAAAATGAAGTTAAAGACAATGGAAGAAAAGGGTGAATCAGCAGAAAATGTACCAAAAATTGACTTGGATAAAAAATTTGATTTTAGCTGTTTTCCAAGTGAAATTGAGGATAAGGAATTTGACCTGCCGACAAACGTAAAGTTTGAAGATATAGCCGAATTATAAGATTCGAAACTGCTTGTTTTATTTGGCTTGGGGAAGGCTTTCGCAAGCAATACCGTCATTGTCGCCGTCAAGACCATTGACATCTTGGCTGGGACCACCGGCATTTTTGAAAAATTTTTGAGCTTGTTCTTGGGTCTTGAAGTCAGAACAGTTGTATTCGTCAGTGTATTTACCACCTGATTCGACGACGTTACCATCAATATCACGCATAAC
>DBPM01000028.1:0-4004 GCA_002304845.1 Candidatus Shapirobacteria bacterium UBA1420 | reverse complement strand
GTGCTGTCAGGAGCATTTTGAAGAGTTTTGAGTTTAGGAATTTTAGGGAGAGCCATAGGATTAATACATAGAGTACAACAAATAAGCGGCGATCAAAAGGAGAAAGATGATCAGAAAGAGGCGAAAGTTTTTGTTATTTCGAAGTTCTTTTATTTTCATAATTATTTATAAGATATCACAAACTCTCCACTTGAGTAAAAAGATCAATTAATCCTTCTAATTTTTGACGGTACACTTGGTAATCTTTGCGAGTTTCGGGAATGAACAGTCGAGGAGAACGACCCATCAACATTGAGTATTGGATCATAAGACTATTGGTAATTCGAGAAATGGCAAATTTCCTAAGTTGAGGAATATCAGGGATGCTACCGTTCTTTTTGATATTAGGTTTAACAGCGTTTTTTAACCAATCTTTGATATCGGGACGCCAGTTTCCTAGAGTAAGATTAATAAAAGGAGCTTTAAGATGATCAAGCCAATGTCCCCCATTAAAGTTAAGGTTAGAAGAGTTTTTACCCAGTTTGATATCAATACCCAACATAATTTTTTGCTGGGAATTGGTAATTAGAATATCAACTCCCCGTTGACGGTCTTGACCATGTTCCAGAGATTGAGCAGCTAACTCAATACTATAATTATATAAAGACAGAGGTTTTTCCAAAGCTAAAACGGTCACAAATTCTGATAAAAGTGCCTGAGTAAATTCAAAATGCTTTTTCTTGTTTTCAGAGTGAGCTATTAACAGATCAGTACGAGAAGTACGAAAATCAGGGGTACAGGTGGTATGGAGAGGGTCGTGGTTAAGAAGATAGTAAGTTTTTTGGGGAGGATAAGACTGGGAATATCGTTGAATAAATTTGTCAGTTTCTAGATGCGCCAATACGCATATATTAACTCAATTTCTTAAAAAGAAAAACGGTTTAATAGTTGTCTTTGGGCTTTATTTCAAAGCAAAAAATCGGTAAAATACTATGCCTAACCGAAAGGTTGGGAAAAAAGTGAAATCAGGAGGGGTCGGATAGTGGTTCATTCCACAGACCTGGAAAGTCTGCGGCTCACAAGGCCTCGCGGGTTCGAATCCCGCCCCCTCCGCAGCCAATCGTTTTCTATAAAAAATTATGAATATTGTTTTAGTCAATATATTACTTAATTTAGGATTAACCGTTGTTTTGGTAGTCTTGAATAATCATATTTTGCAATATGAATTGGAAGAAACGTTCGTATCATTGGCATTAATTTATGGAATGATTGTGATTGTGGTGAATGCATTTTTTGTAGCTAAATGTTGCAAATCTACATCATAGGCTTGGTTTTGGTTGTTATAATTGAGTATGAAAATTTTGATTACAGGAGCAAGGGGTTTTGTGGGAACAGAATTGGTGAAAGCAATATCTAAAGAAAATGAAGTAGTGGAATTTGATTTGGAAAATGGTCAAAATATTTTGGATTTTGAACAACTAAAAAAATCGATGATGGGTTGTGAGGTGGTGGTCCATTTAGCGGCGATCAAGGGGCCAAATGAGAATAAAAAATTTGAAGATTATTTTGAATTAAATGATATTGGAACCTTAAATGTGGCGAAGGCTTGTGTGGAGACCGGGGTGAAAAAATTAGTTTATGCCAGTTCTGCCGGATACTATGGTGTGGAAATTGGTGTCCCCTATCAAAAGCCGATTAAAGAAAATAATTTGGTAGTGACACAACATGTAAAAGCTGATGAATTGAATTGTCGTGATTGCGATTTGGCTTATTCAACCAGTAAAATAATTGCCGAACAAATATTGGCAAATTATGGTTTGAGAAAAAAGTTGCAAACAATAATTTTAAGATTTGGCCCGATTGGAGATAAAACCGGGGCGAAATGGAATTTGGATGGAATAACGTTGAAAGTGGAAAATGCAGTGCAGGCCGTGGTTAAGGCAATTAATAACAAAAATGAAATTTGGTATGAGGCGGTAACGATAACCGATAAAGTGGATGGAGTTGATATTTCAAAAGCGGAAAAATTATTAGATTACCAGCCAAAGTAAGGATTGTTATAATAATTCATGGAAAATACGCACCCAGTGTTGCCGGTGGTGGCGGGGGTGGTGATTGAAAAGGATAATAAATATCTTTTGGTTCAAGAAAAGAAAAAATCGGCTTACGGATTATGGAACTTCCCTTCCGGGAGAGTGAATACAGGTGAGACTTTGGAAGAAACAGCGGTGAGAGAAGCCAAAGAAGAAGTGAGTTATCAAGTGAAATTGATTAAAAAAATTTATGTGGATCCAGGATCGGTGGATCGGCTGGTAAAACATATTTTTGTAGCAAAAATTATCGGTGGAAAATTAGAATTTCCAAAAGATGAAATTCTGGATGTCAGGTGGTTTTCTTTTGAAGAAATTAAGAAGATGAAAGATGATTTGCGGGGGGATTGGATTGTCGAGTCAATAAAGCGTTTATAGAAATAGCGTCTTGTGTAAAACCGGTTGTAATGACTGGGGTTGATATAATGGCAGTATGACAAGAGAGATAATACAAAATGGTGATTGGAGATTAAAAGCCCCTAATAAATTAGTTGAGAATTTTGATGATCCCAACCTAAAAAAGGTGGTGGATGACTTAATTGATTCAATGAGAGCCAATGGGTTGATAGGGATTGCGGCGCCACAAATTGGTGAAAATTTACAAGTGTTTGTCACAGAACCACGAAAAACTGAAACTAGAAACGGAAGCCAAGTTGATGAACTGAGAATGTATATTAATCCCAAAATTACTCATTTTTCCGACGAAAAAGTGGTGATTTGGGAAGGTTGTGGTAGTTATAAACGGGCACAAGTTTTTGGGCCGGTAAATAGATCCAAGGAAATTGTGGTAGAGGCGAGTGGTTTAGATGGCAAAAGGTTTAGTTTTGCTTGTGATGGAATTTTGGCGAGAGTAATTCAACACGAATATGATCACTTAAACGGTATGGAATTTGTAGATCGAATGGAGAATATAAATGATTTGAGAGACAGGGATTATTACATAGAAAGTATTAAAGATAAATCAGAGACAATTAAAGCATCGATTATCACAAAAAAAGAGTTTAAAGAATTGGAAAGATACAATTAGATTGATGTTGTATAATTGCCGGAGTGGGGATTGTTTTATGAATAATCAAGAACTGTTGAGACGAATAGAAAACAAAGCAATCCGTGACAATGGAGATTCTTTTGTTGTACTAGAACCTTCTGGTCCGTGGATGATAAACAAAGATGGTTTACTAGTGGAGATAAATTTTCCTCATATTCCAGTACGGAGTGAGGTTAAGAAAATGCTTGATCGAGTTGATAGTAACTTAAAATGTAAGTATCCGGATTATCAACTGGTGGTAGCCAGGGGTTGGAGTGATGATTCTTGTATAGAAATTCCACAAGTCGAAGACGAATTACTTAAAATCATTTCGGAAAGTCACTTAACAGGAGGGACCGTAGATGTTTTTATAGGAGATACTCAAACCAGACAAATGCTGGATTTTGGGACGGGAATGTACCAACTTGACCCTAGAGATAGGTCTATTAGTAACGAGACCCGACGTAATAGATATATATTGAACAGTGAAATGACAAAGCAGGATTTTGCTCCGAGTGAGATGTGGTGGCATTTTTCTTATGGCGATAGGGTACATGCTGTTTCTCATCAATGGGGAGGGGCTATATATGGACCAAAATCTGAAGCAGAGATGTCAGTAGAAGTTGGAATTTTGAAGAGTAATTTAGTGATTAGGCCTTAGCCTTGAGGAGAGCCAAGAGGCGGGCGTGAGCTTTTTTGAGAAGATTGCGTTCAAAATCATAGGCTAGTTTTTTGAGAGCCTCGTCATAGTGGTACCATTCACGACCAATGACAGTCTCGGAATCGTAATATTTGAGATTGCTGTCTTCACGATATTCCATCAGAAAAAAAGTGACTTTTTTAATAATTTTTTTGTTGGTAACTTCGTCCCAAATAATATAATCTCTCGAACCGATTTTATCGATAAT
>DBPM01000032.1 GCA_002304845.1 Candidatus Shapirobacteria bacterium UBA1420 | reverse complement strand
AGTTATAGTGGTGCCAATCTCCATTTTGCCAAAAGTTATTTACCTTATTTCAACGGTGGCAATGCCTCCAATATCTATGGCACCTTGGCGGTTACCTCTCACACCACCAAGATTAATAATGCGGCTAATTGTACCGGCGTCAACGATATTGGTGTCAGTAATTTGGTTGATCCTTATGACGATACTACTCATCAACTCCAAGCCGATTTTGCCTTTACTCGTCTCATGGACCCTTGGTATCAAATCATCGGTTCCGGCCTCAGAAGTCGGGCTAACTTAGTTTGGGCCGTACCCATCACCGCCCCCACCGCTTCTCGTTATTTAACTCTTAATGGAACCAATTTAGATCATGGTGCAGTCTTTTATGGCAATCAGAGTAACAACCGTAACGGTTACAACGGCGCTTATAGTCCTGTGCCTAATTGGCACGCCCGGACCACCCTCGGTCGTCCCTCTGTTTACAACTATGCCTACTTATACAGTCGTCTCTTTGAAAAACAAGGTGTTGGTACCACCGGCACCTCTTGGAATCAGAAACCGGCCACCGGCCCCTTCTTTGTTAACGGTAATTTGTCAATTAACACCAACAATTCCGCCTTTGCCGGTCCACCACTCTTGACCGTTGTCCAAGGTAATTTGACTGTCAATCCCACTGTCACCCAGCTCCATGGCCTCTTTATCGTCGATGGTAATCTGGATATCGGTGGTTCCAATACTAATCCTTTAACCATTACCGGTTCTGTTTATACTCGAGGTGATGCACATATTTCTCGCTCACTAATACCTCAAGCCAACAACAATAATAATCCGGCGGTTATCTTTCAATATCAACCGGGCTATATGTTAAATTTACCCTCGGAAGTAACCAAAGTCCTCTCCGGCTGGCGAATGGAGTAGGGAGTAGACTTTTGCCTGTCTTTTTGCTAAAATAGGTCCTCGTGGAGATGTAATGCTTTGACGGGATTGTACTTTAAAAAACTGCAAGCCGACTTTGATTCATCGTCGTAAAAGAGAATCAAAACATTATGCCAAAAAATCTTTTGGTGTTGATTTGACCAAAGTCGCTGATGCCTTCACCGGCTTCAATGCACCCACGGTCCCTGCTTACGCACTCGCTTAAGCAGTCAACCATTGTTTTTGCTCTCGTCTAAAAGGGCTTAAACAGTGTCAACCATTTTAGACTGCTGTCTTGATGATTTCTCGGTTATCGTCAGACCTAAGAGGGAGTAATGTCCCAACCAATCGATGTTTTTTCACCTAAGCTTGTCGACGTTTTTTAATTTCAATTTCGGACCTCGGTTCATTCCCGAGCATCTCCGCAACGTAAAAATATTTAACGTTGCTGGAACGTTAAACGGCAACGCCGTTTTTACGTTCCGCCTTCTTCTTCCTCTTTTGATGTTCTGTAATTTATGTTTTTACGTTCCGCCTTCTCCCTCTCTTTTGTTTTCATAATTTATATTTTTCCTCTATAATATTAGTGTGTTTTATTACACTTATATTTTAGAAAGTCTTAAAGACAAAAGTCTCTATATTGGCTACACTTCCAATCTCAAGCAGAGACTCCTTCAACATAATTCAGGTAAAAGCACTTACACTCGTCAACACCTACCTTATAAACTCATTCACTTTGAAGCCTTTCTTCATAAAACTGATGCCAAGAAAAGAGAAGTTTATTTAAAATCAGGTTGGGGCTTTAAGACTATTAAAACTTTATTATCTAATTATTTTTCGCAAACTCTTCCTTCTTAATCTTCTCCCTCTTTTCAAACTTCTTCATCTTTCTCCCAATGCCAATTTCCATTTTAAACCACTTTCCTTGTAAAAAAATCGCTATCGGAATCAACATGTATTTTTGTCTCCGATAACTTTGCAGTTTAGCAATTTCTCGGGAATTTAGGAGTAATTTTCTCTCACCACTTTTATCAATTTCTTGATTCCGACTGTATTTGTAAGGATTGATTTGTAAATTAAACACTTTGGGAATGCCATTGACCACTTCCACTTTAGCTCCCTTGAATTGGACCCCGGCCACTCTTAGGGACTTGGCATCGGCGCCGCTTAATACCAATCCGGCCACCATTTTGTCAATAAATTTATAGTCGTGACTCTCACGATTAAAATATCTCATTGTTTTTGACTCGGTAAATGTTTCCGTCCGCGGCCAGGACTAAAATGGCCTCCTTCGGATTTTCTATCGCGATGTCCACGATTTCATTTTTACCAAAATTAAGTCTGGCCAAAATTTTACCATTTTTTCCATAAATCCACACTTTATCATCATTTACAAAAGCCACTATATTTACTTTGTCACTGGTGACAATTTTCCCCGGATTGACTGCCGGTGGCTTAAAACTCATTTCAAAATCCACTCTTTCCCCTCGGGTAAATTTATAAACTTGTGCTCCCTCCGACAATGTCCAAATATCGCCGTCAATGGCCATTCCGGTCATGGTCGTGGACAGGGGAGTGCTATTCCATTTTGTCCAACTACTTCCACCCAATTTAACTATCTGTTTTTGTTCATTGTTCAGGGCATAAATCAACCCTTTCCAAGCCTTGACCTGATCTATTCCCATCAACTCTATCGGACTGTCTTCTACCGCATTTCTTTTTATTTCCCAAACTTTATTCTCTCCGTACCCATACCACCTCTCTCCGTTATTAAACACTCCCTCGGTTTTTTTTATTTTCTCATCTTCTGCTATCTTATCCTTAGACTTCATTTCCAAATTCACCGCTATCACCTCGGCTCTTTCCTTACTCCATAAATAAATTACCGATTCCTTGCTGGTCAAACCGTCAAATTGCCTGTCGCCCTCATAGATTAATTTGGTGTTATACGCCACCTCATAATTTTTATTTTCCCGCCCTAATTTATTCTGATAACTGATTCCCGCCTCTGTCAATTTATTTATTTCGTTGATTAAATCACTTTTTTTGAACTTATGTTCTTTCAATTTTTCTACCGCTCTTTCCGCTATTTCTAAACTTTTATCCGGTTCTTTTTCTCTGATTTCTTGAGCTTTTTTTAATTCTTCTCTAAATTCTGCCTGAACATTTTCAAATTTACTCTGCTCCATGGCACTGCTTCTTTTTTGATAACCCAAGACGATAATTCCTATCAATATCGCCAACACTCCCGCCCCCAAAATTAAATTCAATTCCTTGCTGACTCTTTGATCAAACCATCTTCTTTCGGAGACAAAAATATCTTGTTTGAATTTTTCTTTTTTGACAAAATCTATTTTTACCTTCACCTCTGTCATTATCCAAACCTCATCACCGACCTGAATTGCTCCCTGACTTTGGTCTGACAAATAAGCTATCTTACCCTCTCTGACAATGGCCACTTTACCTGCTCCTTCAACTACCGCTCTTAGTTTTCTTTTCCCTAGTTCTACACCAATTCTTTCTCCTTCTCTTTCCAAAAATATTCCTTCTCTCTCTTCTCTCAATTGCCAACCGAAGGCATCAATTTCTTGGCTCGATGGACGCTCCCTAATGCGATACTCCATGAAAAATGATACTACAAAACCGTGAGTGCTAAAAAGATCAATACCAGGGCCCCTATCAAATGAGCATAAGCGAAGACAATCAACAGGGGGTTAAATATGTCTTTTACATTCTTGGACATGGTTTGAACTTGCTTGACCACAATCAAAGCAAAAAATGCATACACAATTGCCGCCAACACCCCGATAATTTTTTCGATAATTAACAGGTAATTATCAACATTATTTAACATTTTTCCCTCCCAATTCTTCTTTTAACATCTGCAATACCATGATGATTTTTTGTGGCTGAGGCACTCTCTCTAGAGTTAATTGAGGCACTTCCGCTGCTGTTTGCACAAACACATCCCCAAAGTTAAACATAGTTTGAGCAAAGCCGGTGACTTTAAAAGTTAAATCTTGAATCATTAAAATATTAGCCTGAGCAAATTTCTTACTTAATAAATTATCAAAATCAATATCAATTACCCTTTTGTCGGTGATGACAATCACATCAAAATACCACGACAAAAATCTTTCAAAAACAAAGGCAAAGGTCACCAAAAACCACAAAAATCCGCCCAGGATTTTATAACGAGTGGCAATATCGGAAGACAACGGGATCAAATTTAAAAAACTTGGTGCTAAAAACATTAATATTGCTGTCAATATCCAACCCACATTAGTCACCCAATGTGATCTGGCCACCACCAAGACTTTTTCCTGTTGGGCCTTTTCTTCAAAGGTAAAGACATCGGGATTGATCAACAACGATGACAAAGGATGCTTGGTATGACCGGTGATATCATATACTTTTTCAACAATTGGCGCCTCGGTTCCCACCTCATCAGGAGCCACTACATCTAAATCACTTTCTCTCTTCATAGACCCATTTTATCATTCTATTATTTATTATTAAATCAGCAACCATTTTGGCCAAAATCCGATCCCGACCCCTCTTGGGTAAATGTAAAAATAAATTTTTCGTCTCTAATTTCCTTTTATTTAAAGATAGTTGAATCATAAAGGCTATCCAATTACAGTTATAAGTTCCCATAAATTCAGAGATTTCAAAATATTCCGGTTCATACATTTCAATTTCCGGTAAATTCAACTCCATTTTAATCGGAAACAGGGGATTAAGACTCTCTTTTCCATAAGCGTTTTTCGCCACCGTTTCCATTCTGATTTTCTGACTTTCTCCGTAATAATCTCCCAAACCGATGATTAAATCATATTTATCATTGGGAATGTATTTATTAAAAAAAGCTCGAGGATGACCAAAGATTATTTGATAATTGATGTTTTTATTTTTTGGCAAATATGATTGCAATCCACTCAAGACTCTTCTGGAAATATTTGTCCCCCATTGGTTGGAAAAAGCGTAAATCAAAGTCATTTATATAGTATAATCACCCCATGCAGCAGGTGGAAACTTTTAATGTCTCCAGGATTGAGCAACTTCTCTATTTTAAGAAATTTTGTCGTCGCTTTGATATTCAAACAATAATTTTTGATGGTGACGATACTCTTTGGAAAACTCAACCTATTTTTACCCGGGTTTTTGACAATGCCGCGATGTCCATTAGTAATGATTTACAATTACCTGTCCAAACTACCCGCCGTCAAATAGCTAAATTACACAATGACTTATACACCACTCATAGTGTCAGTCTTCAACGTTGGAACGTTTTAGTTGACCAATTAAGCACTTTGTATCCTCTAAATAACACCCTTCAAGAACAACTTCGTTCCAATTTCGAAAAAATGTTTGATACTCCTTTATCACTTTTACCAGGCACCAAAGATGGTCTTGATTTTCTTACCAGTGATCCTGAGTTACCTTCTTTGGCTATAGTCACTCATGCCAATCCAGATTGGACCTGGAAAAAATATCGTTGGCTCAACTTAGATCAATATTTTGACTGGGATGACGTCTATACTATCGACGATCATCTTTATAAAGATACTCAAACCTGGTCTGAAGCCATGAATTTTTATAAAGTTAAACCTGAAAATTGTTTGGTGGTCGGGGATAGCCCTCGTGCTGATATCAATCCTGTCAATCAACTGGGTGCGCCTTGTTCTTTTTTAATTCGTAACCCCTGTCTGTGGTCCGTTCATAATGTGGCGGTTAATGAAACTAAAACCAAATTAATTGACAACATCAACGATCTCCGTTATTTAGGTCAATATGTTACTTCTTTTCGAGGTTAAATAAATCTGACTTAATCACAATTGCTCCCGGCGCTCGCAAATTAAAAGCTGTTTTAAAAGTACTGGCATCAAAGGTAAAACTACCTTTATCGGTTCCAATTCTGACATTTTTAGTCACTCCTGAAGTTGAATAATCCACTCCCACCGAAGTGATACTACTTACCGGTCCGCCTTTATCGGCTACTTGTCGCCTTAATTCCTCTTTCGACCAGGCATTGACGCAACCACTAATACAATTACGATACTGCGACAGATTATTGCCATCACCGGTTTTACTGTAGTAAAGAACAGCATTGACAATATCCGCAAAATCGTCATTATTCAACCAAGGATGATTTAGACCAAAAGAGCGGCCATCTCTAAGCGTGTACCAACCTTTGTAAAACCACGGTGAACCCGCCATTTTTTCAAAAGCCTCTCCCGGCCAACAACCTTGATTGCCGCAACTGGTGTCCCACAATTGAGGGGTACTATGTCCTTTTGAACTATAACCAATAGTCGCTCCTCCCGAAGTTGAGGCATACATAGTTGAAAAAATCTCTCCAGTATTGTTACTTTTAATCACCAAGCCTCTAGTTTGCTCTACCGCTTCCTTCCATTTACCTGGATTATCCAATCGACTCTTACTATAAACCTGACAGGCTTCAGTCACACAAATTGTTCCCGACAAATTATTGGTATAAGCCAGGGCATAAGTTCGGGCGGCAATCGCTTGGGCTTTCAGCGCCTCAAAGCCACCTTGATCTCCCCATTTTGCGGGCATTTCCGCTATCCCAACTAAATAATTTTCTTCAAAAGGCAAGGTTCCAGCCGTAGTTTTAATCGAGCCTCCCACTTCCATTTTTTCAATTTTAATGTTGCCATAATAAGCTTTCAGAATTGTTTCATAATTTTGTCCCGCTTTAGACCTACCCAAGGCTCCGTATTGGCTCATCCCTTTTCGATGTGGCGCTCCAAAAGAAAAGACCGCAAAGGCTGGTGAAAAGCCTGGATTATAATCAGCTCTGGAAGCCGGATCATCAGAAGAGGACACATTTCCCACCGAAGTATTAAACATCGCTGTTTTCATTTCTATTAATTTAGTCAGTTCAGCATTTAATCTTTTTTTATTGGCCTCGGCTTTTTGAATTTCTCCCGCCAAAAAACCAAAACGACTTTCCATGTTTTTTCTCAATTCCGCCAGTTTGTTTTTTTGGGATTCTAAATTAATTTT
>DBPM01000006.1:2959-3133 GCA_002304845.1 Candidatus Shapirobacteria bacterium UBA1420 | reverse complement strand
TTATTGGGCGTAAAGGGTCTGTAGACGGTTTTCCAAGTCTGGTTTCAAAGCCCCCGACTCAATCGGGGAAAGGGGTCAGATACTGGGAGACTAGAGTCATATCGGGGTTACTGGAATTTTTGGTGTAGGGGTTAAATCCGTGGATACCAAAAAGAACACCAAGCGCGAAGGCGG
>DBPM01000006.1:0-2885 GCA_002304845.1 Candidatus Shapirobacteria bacterium UBA1420 | reverse complement strand
AGCCGCAAGGCCGAAACTCAAACGAATTGGCGGGGAGGCGCACAACCAGTGGAGCATGTGGTTCAATTCGATACAAAGCGATGAACCTTACCTGGGCTTGAAATGCACCTGCAGACTCCTGAAAGGGAGGGGCCTTCGAGGGTGGTGCACAGCTGTTGCATGGCTGTCGTCAGCTCGTGACGTGAGTTGTTCTCTTAAGTGAGGTAACGAGCGCAACCCCCATTCTGTGTTATTGTGTCACAGAAGACTGCCTAGCATTATTTTGTTAGGAGGAAGGAGGGGACGACGTCAAGTCATCATGATGCTTATGTCCAGGGCTACACACATCCTACAATGGGTTGTACAGAGGGTTGCAAGACCGTAAGGTGGAGCTAATCCCTAAAACATCCCTCAGTTGGGATTGTGGGCTGCAATTCGCCCACATGAACCCGGAATTGGTAGTAATCGCAAATCAGCAGATTGCGGTGAATACGTTCTCGCCTCTTGCACACACTGCCCGTCAAATCAGCAAAGTTGGGGGTACCCAAAGGCTCTGGCTTGCCAGGGACTAAGGTAAATCCAGCGATGAGGGTTAAGTCGTAACAAGGTATCCGTACTGGAAGGTGCGGATGGATCACCTCCTTTGAGGTTTTTTCCCGATGATAAATCGGGAAGACTCAAAACCTTTCTGGTACTAACCATTTGGCTAAAAAGAAGTTGAATTTAGATAAAATATAAAAATCCCCTGCTATTGCGGGGGTTTTTTGATGAATATTTTTGAGATATAATGCGACTAAATAAATATGGTTAAAACTAAACTAGATCCTCAAAAACTACCAAAGCATATTGCGATTATTATGGATGGCAACAGACGCTGGGCCAGAAAAAAAGGTTTACCTGATGGTAAAGGTCATGAAGCTGGAGCTCAGAATCTGCAAAAAATAGTCAATTATTGTCGAGATGTGGGAATTAAACATCTGACCGTTTATGCTCTATCAACTGAAAATTGGAAAAAAAGAAGCCCACTGGAAGTAAAGGGAATTTTTAATTTACTAATGAGAATCGTGAAAGAAAAGGCAGAGGAGTATAGAAAATCAGGGGTAAAATTTTTTGTTTTGGGTAATTTTCAAGCTTTCCCGCTCAAGGTTAAAAGAGCAATAGAAAAGATTTTGAAGATGGCGGTGATTGACGAGAAAATTCAATTTAATGTGGCTTTGAACTATGGTGGTAGAGATGAAATTGTGACGGCGATTAAAGAAATTGTTAAAGACAAGATCCCAACCAATAAAATTGATGAAGAATTGGTGTCAAAATATTTGTATACCAAAGACCAACCTGATCCGGATTTAATTATCAGACCTGGGGGGGAATTTAGACTAAGTAATTTTTTGTTGTGGCAAATGTCCTATGCTGAATTGTATTTCACAGACACACTCTGGCCTGATTTTACTCCCAAAAAAATGGAAGAGGTGCTCTATTGGTATCAGGATAGAGAAAGACGAATGGGAAAGTAAAAATAAGAAACTAGAACGGATTAAATGATTTTGACCCCGAGGAGGACTTCGACCAGTTGGAGGACAAAATAGGAGACGAAGATAATGAGAAAGCCGATGAGGGCATTGGTAATACGAGCAAAACCNNAGCATCACTAATAGCACCAGACCGGCGGCAGGATAAATATAGGTCAATAGTTGGCTGATAATACTACCTACCGTAGCATTGGCAAATTTGAAGCCAGTCCCTTCATAAGTAGGTAATTGGGCATTATTGTTGAGCATACTAATTAATTCCTGGAATTTTTAATATATCAACTGCAATCAAACGAAGGATGAAGAGAGCAAAAATGGACAATAATAAACCAGTGATAGCTGAAGTAATAGTTTCCTTGGCACCCTCGACTTTTTTGAGGTCACCACCTGAAGTGGACATTAAAATAAATCCATAAATCATTAATAAAAAGGCAATCCCACCAGCAATACTGAAAAACTTAGGCAACAACCATTGAATAAAAGGACCTATCTTCACAGGAACACAACCCAAAGCAGTATCAACTCTAGGATCATTAGTTTCAGCACCATAACCTTGTTGAGTACAAAAGTAACCATCATCATTAGTATGAGGTACCCAACCATCATCCTTACACACACACGACTGGCCATCAAAAAGATTATGGTTACAAGCACCATCTGGATTAAGTTGACATACAGGTTTTAGGTTACCAGAACAACCGCTGCCAGGATTGAGTTGACAACTCTTGGAGCCGTTACCTAAATCGACAGTGGAACAATAACAATCGGCTAAAACTGGAGTGATGTTTGTAAAAAACAGCAACAAGAAGAGAGTGATAGTGAAAAAATATTTCACACCTTTCATGTGTTGAGTATAGCAAATGTTAGAATTGATAAGTGAAATTGATTATCAGGATATTAATGGTGATTTTGATGCTGGGAGGAGTTTTTTACCTACCTGTTAACAGAGAAATTAAAGCCGAAAATGATTATGATGTGCAGATAGCATCCATTAGCCAAGAAATTGCCAATTTAGAAAAAGCAATGGCGCCTTTAAAAAAAGAAAGTGGTGATTTACAAAGTAAAATCAGTACGGCCAAAGCTCAAATTAGTAAACTGGAATTGCAAATGACTGATTTGGCTAAAAAATTATTAGATAAGGAAGCGGATTTGGAGGTTCAGAAAATATTGATGTCAAAAAGGGTCAGGCGTTATTATGTGGATTCTAAAAAGTTTTCACCGCTCATGTTGTTATTTTCCACCCAAGGAGCGGGTAATTTATTAAAACAATTTACTTGGTATCAGTCAGTTATTGCTCAAGACAAAAATATGATTGCTGATTTCTCTCAAGAAATTGTGACTTTAAACAATAACAAAATTAATTTAGAATCCCAAAAA
>DBPM01000046.1:949-10347 GCA_002304845.1 Candidatus Shapirobacteria bacterium UBA1420 | reverse complement strand
TCTGATTCAAATTATGGGCCGGGCCAGCCGTCATGTCTCCGGTGAAGTCCTTCTCTATGCCGACACTCTGTCTCCGGCTATGAAATCAGCTATTTCCGAGGTCAATCGTCGTCGTCAGATTCAAATCAAATATAATAAAGAACATAACATTACTCCCAGAAGTATCGTCAAATCCATTCGCCCTCGACTTATCGAAGATACCAAAGCCGATATTGTGGTCACTCCTCTTTTAGACATCGACATTACCTCTCTTACTCCCAATCAACGTAAAGCCCATATCGGTAAATTGAAAAAAGAAATGCGCTCCAGCGCCGCCAACCTCGATTTCGAATCAGCTATTATTATCAGAGATAAGATTAAAGAGATTGAATCTCTCTAAAACCCGAAGACAAACCGAAACTTTTCTTGTATAATTAACAGTTGCTTATGACTGATAAAATTATTGTCAAAGGGGCTAGAGAAAACAATCTTAAAAACCTTTCCTTTGATTTTCCTAAAAATAAATTTGTCGTTTTTACCGGTGTTTCCGGTTCCGGTAAGTCATCCATGGCCTTTGATACTCTCTTTGCCGAAGGCCAGCGTCGCTATGTCGAAAGTCTCTCTTCTTATGCTCGGCAATTTTTAGGCAATCTTAAACGCCCGGAAGTCGATTTAATAGAAGGTTTATCACCTTCTATCGCTATCAATCAAAAAGCCATTTCTCACAATCCTCGTTCCACTGTTGGTACTGTCACCGAAATTTACGATTATTTACGCTTACTTTTTGCCCGTATCGGCCACCCTCACTGTCCTAATTGTGGTCGTGAAGTTATCCCCCAAACCAGTAAACAAATTGTTACCCAAATTATTAATACCTTAAAACAGGAATCATCTTCCAGCCCCACCCGTTTTTTAATTTTGTCTCCTTTGATTAGAAATAAAGCCGGAGATTTTAGAGGTTTGGTGGAAAATTTACGCAAACAAGGCTTCAAGTGGATACGTATTGACGGCAAAATCATCGATCTTTATTCCGATTTTGGCATTGCCAAAAGCAATAAACACAACATCGACGCCGTTTGCGATCGACTTTCCGTTGATAAAAAAACTCTTAAAAATACTGATAATCTTTACAGTCGTCTCATTGATGATGTCGAGTTGGCTCTCAAACTCAGTAATGGTCAAGTTATTATGGCTCTGATCAATGATCCTGGTTTCGATTTCCCCCAAGATCCCAAAAATTACCGAGAGACTCTTTTTTCAGAAAATTTTGCCTGTCCTATTTGTAATATTTCTTTACCTCCCATTGAGCCCAGCTTGTTTTCTTTTAATTCACCTCAAGGTGCTTGTCCCGAATGTAAAGGTTTAGGTTCCAAATATCAAATCGACCGCTCCAAATTTCCTGAATGGAAAGCTCGCATGTTGGAAGGTCGTTATTTTACGACTCAAAATGAAACTATTCGTGAAGAACTGGAGTCATTTATGATTAAAGAAGCCTGTCCGCTTTGTCGAGGTGACCGTCTCAACCACGAAGCCCTCTCCATTACTGTTTTAGGTGAAAATATCGCCCAAATCAGTCGCTATTCTATCGAAAAACTTTTTCAATGGATTAAAGTTTTACCTCAGAAATTAGACAGTCCTCAAGAACAAGAAATTCTTACCTCCATCAGTCAGGAAATTTTTTCCCGCTTGGAATTTCTGTTAGCCGTCGGTCTTGATTATCTCAGTCTTGACCGTGAAGCTGGTACCCTTTCCTCGGGTGAATCGCAACGGATTCGCTTAGCTTCCCAAATCGGCACTGGTCTGACCGGTGTGCTCTATATTCTCGATGAGCCTACCATCGGCCTGCATTCCCGTGACAATGATCGCCTAATAGCTACACTGCAAAAACTTAAAAATCTGGGTAATACTGTCGTCGTTGTTGAACATGACGAGGATGTTATAAAATCCGCCGATTATATCGTTGATTTTGGCCCTTATGCCGGTAAAGACGGTGGAGAAATAGTCGCTGAGGGGACTCTTGCTCAAATCAAAAATAATCCCAAATCTCTCACCGGTCAATATTTATCCGGTCAAAAAACAATTAGCTCCATAAAGACACCTGGTGGCGTATCTTTACCTCTGGCTAATCAAAAAATTTCCATTATCGGCGCTCGTCAATGGAACTTAAAAAATATCAATGTTGATTTTCCTCTTCATAAATTAATCTCTGTCACCGGTGTTTCCGGTTCCGGTAAATCCACCTTGGTTCACGACACTCTTTATGGTGGTGTCCGCAAAGCCACTCTCGGCTCTTATTACGGCACTATTGGTGACTATGACAAAATTGAAGGCGCTGAATATCTCAGTGATGTGCTTTTAGTTGACCAATCACCCATTGGTCGTACTCCCAGAAGTAATCCCGCTACCTACACTAAAGTTTTTGATGATATCAGAAAACTGATGGCCCAAACTACCGAAGCTCAAATTAGAGGTTTTGGTCCTGGTCGTTTTTCTTTTAATAGTAAGGGTGGTCGTTGCGAAGCTTGTGAAGGTCAAGGACAGATTAAAATTGAAATGCAATTTTTACCGGATATCTATGTCACCTGTGATCAATGTCATGGTAGCCGTTACAAAGATGAGACTTTAGAAGTTGTTTATAAAGGTAAAAATATTGCTGACATTTTGGATATGACCTTTGATGAGGCCGCTGATTTTTTCAAAAACATTAACTCTATTAGCCGACGTATTCGGACTATTCAGGAAGTCGGTCTCGGTTATCTCAAACTCGGTCAACCCAGCAACACTCTCTCCGGCGGCGAATCTCAGCGTCTTAAAATCAGTCGGGAATTAGTCAAAAAAATTAATGGTCAGCTTCTCTATATTCTTGATGAACCCACTACTGGTCTTCATTTTTATGATGTTGATAAATTAATCAAAGTTCTCCGAAAATTGGTTGATATGGGTAATACCGTGGTGGTTATCGAACACAATTTAGACGTTATTAAAAATAGTGATTGGATTATTGATTTGGGACCTGAAGGCGGTGATCGGGGTGGGGAAGTGGTCGCTGTCGGCACTCCAAAAGCTGTTTCCAAAGTAACCAAATCTTATACCGGTCAATACTTACGGCGCTACTTTCCCTAAAGGGCATTTTTCTCTAATTTCTAGTTTAGTTTTCCACTCAGTTTCCCATTCGTGAACTACACAATAATTTTTGAATTGCTTTAACCATTCATAATAAATGTAACGAATTTCATAAGTTAAAGCCAAAATTTCCTTATCACTATTTTTCTCTTTACCTGAAAATAAACCTTGTTTTGGAATATATTCTGGAACCTCAGTCAGACTATAACTCACTTTTTTCGGCCGATAACCATATTTTTTAACTCCATACCACCAGTAAAGATATTGCTGAGGTAGATCAAAAATTTCAGGGACAAAATTCATCGCTTTAAAAGCCTCACCTCCACTTTTTTCATAAATCCAATCAATATTCTTTTTTAAATTAGCCATATTTTTAGGATCATCGCTGCCTTGTCCTTGGAGATATTGTTTTTGGTCGACCATAGTCATCAATATTGATCGTCCTAAAAACAAAATTATCACTAGTACCCAAATTTTTTTCAAACTCATTACGTTTCTTAAAAAAATTCCCACTACAAATGCCATCCAGACTCTCAGCCCCTCCAAATACCAAGCTTTTAGTGGATAGTGATAAATTAAGCTATAAAAAACTAATCCCAACAACCACAATCCCCATAAATATTTATTTTCTCGTTTATATTTTTTAAAAAAAATAAATCCAATTATGGTTAAAATTATTAGTATTAACCCTCCAAATAATGGTAAATTAAATTGCCCTTCCCAAAAACTAATCATACTTTTGAAATGGATTGGGATAATTTCTGGCCATCTTAACTTATCCTTTAATACTTCATTGCTACCATTAAAAATTCCCAACAGTAATTTACTCATTAAAAACTTATTTTTTATTTCTAGAAATATTTGAGGTAAAAACCAGGGTAATGCCCCCAATACAAACTGGCCCCAATATTTCATTTTTTTATTTAAAATTAATATCAGCCCAGAGAATATTAGTAAGACTATCCCCCAAGCAGCTTCAAATTGAAGTACCATACTTGCCGTAGTGGCCAGCCAAAATACTGCTTTTTTATTTTTCTTCTCTAAAAAATAAAACAAAGCTAAAAAATAATAAACCGAGAGATAAACTGCACTATTAGCATTCCAAAAATACCTCGTGGTATCAAAGAGTTGTGGAGCCATTAAATAAATCGTAGCTATGGTTGTCCCTAAAACGATATCTCTTTTTCGAAAATATAAAAATATTGCTAATCCTGAAATCAAAAACAAAATTATATTCCAATTAACTAAGGCCTGTGGATCACCTCCTCCAAACCAATAAGCCGACAACATTAAGTAATAATAAAAAGGACCTAGTCTTAAACCATTAATTGACGTTGTCGGTCCCATTACCCATAAATCCTTAAATTCACCCAAAACTCTAATATCCAACATGTCTCTAGCTTGATCATAGGTAAAAGGAAATTGACCATTTTTAGTCTGTTCAAAACGAATAACTGCTGAACTAAAAAAAACCAATCCAAAAATCAATATTAATAATTTTTCTTTTAAAGACATACTTCATTATATAATAGCTTATGTTGGATTTAAAAAATTTACCCAATTCACCGGGCGTTTACATTTATAAAAATCGAGCCGGTGAAATTATTTATGTCGGTAAAGCCATCAATCTGAAAAAACGAGTCTCGCAATATTTTCTTGGTCGTGATGCTCTAGGTCCCAAAACTCAAAGCTTAGTTTCTCAAATTGATTCCATCGAAACTCATGTTGTCGGTTCCGAAATCGAAGCCTTAATTTTAGAATCTTCTTTAATTAAAAAATACATTCCCAAATACAATTCTCTCTTAAAAGATAATCGTTCTTATCTTTATATTTGCATTACCAAAGAAAAAAATCCCCGAATCTTTACCGCCCACTTTAGTCGTCTTCCTAGCCAAGCCGATATCTTTGGACCTTTTCCCAACAGCTCTGCTGTTCATTCTCTTTTAAAAACTCTCCGAAAAATTTTCCCCTTTAAAAGTCAAGAGCGTCACCCTCCTCGCCCTTGTCTTTATTGTCATTTAGGACTCTGTCCCGGCCCCAATCCCAATCCGGTTGTTTATCGTCAAAATATTCAAAAAATTAAAAAAATTCTGAATGGTAAATTCACCTCTCTTCTTTCTTCTCTTTCCAGAGAAATGAAACAGGCTTCAAAAAAACAAGACTATGAAAGCGCTCTCCAATTACGTCGTCAACTCGATGCTCTCACCTACATCACTTCCGGGTGGTACAACCTCAAATCGATGTCTGAAAATATAAACTTAAGTGACGACAAAAATTCGCAAGCCATCAATGAATTAGAAACTGTTCTTAAGCCTTATTTTGATATTAATCAAATTAAACGTTTTGAAGTTTATGATATTTCACAACTGGGCAATAAATATTTTGTCGGTGCTATGGTCGTTTGGCAACATGGTCATATTGATAAAAGTCAATATAGAAAATTTAAAATTAAAAGTAAACAAATCGCTGATGATCAATTTATGCTCCGAGAAGTAGTTTCTCGTCGTCTCCGTCATCCTGAATGGCCTCTACCCGACCTTATTGTCGTTGATGGCGGTAAAGCCCAGGTCTCTTCTGTGACCACCATTACTGATATTCCTCTTATCGGGTTGGCTAAAAAATTTGAAACCATAGTTTTAAGACATAAAAATCGCTGGTTGGAATTCAATTTACCTCACAATTCCTCCGCTCTACTCTTGCTTGAAAACTTACGCAACGAAGCTCATCGTTTTGCCAATGCTTATCGTAAACAACTTATGCAGTCATTTTCCTGATATGTTCCTTAGCCCAGCGAGTAGTGACCAACTCCAACCAATTTTTATTAACATTAACCTTATTATTAGTCATAATTTCCACCACATCGCCACTGGCGAGTACCGTTGATATTTTCCCCATCTTGTTGTTAATTTTTACACCCATACAATGATCTCCAATCTCTGTATGAATTCTATAAGCAAAGTCTAAAGCTGTGGCTCCTTTAGGTAGTTGGATAATATCTCCCTTAGGGGTTGAGACATACACAAAATTACTCAGGACATTGATTTTGTAAGTGTTGACATTTTTATCATCTCTTTGCCAATTAATTAGTTCCTTGACCCATTCATAACCCTGGCCACTTTGTTTTTTTTCATCACGCATTTTATAAGCAATATGAGAAGCCGGACCAAATTCATTAAATTCATGCATCTTAAAAGTTCTAATTTGTACTTCCAAAGTTATTTTTCCTTTCCAATTCAGGGTTGTTTGTAAAGATCGGTAACCGTTTGGTTTTGGATCAGAAATGTAATCGTTAAATTCTTCTGGTAAATATTTATATTTGGCATGTAATAAACCCAAGATGTTATAACAATCAGCTATTGATTCAGTTAAAATTCTAATTCCCACTCGATCTTTAACTCTGTCTTCACCTTTACTTTTTATTTTTAAGTAAGTACTGTACAAACTTTTGATTCTCCCTTGAATTTCATATTTATTAAGATTATTAATTTTCAACATTTCCTCAATTTCACTTTTGACCAATGCCAGGGCTTTAATTTCGTCGTTCTTCCTGGTTTCAATCAGTGCTTCCATTTTTGTCGCCATTTCCGGATTAATAGCCTTAAAAGCAATATCATCCAATTTTCTTTTAAAGAAATGTAAACCTACATATTCAGCAATTGGGGAATAAATTCCCAAAACCCTTTGAGCATAATCTTTCTGCTCTTTCTTGGACAATCCATCAATAGTCAAACCATCATGCAATTTGTCACTTAAACGGATTATCAAGACCCGAACATCATCTACCGATGAAAACAAAAATCTTCTAAAAATTTCCACATTATCTTGTTGAACTTCCACTCCACCGGTCTTTTTTCTCACTTCAGTCAATCCATCTACCAAGAGAGCTACCTCATCACCAAATTCCTCGGCAATTTTTTCCAGCTCTATTCCATACGCGATTGACTCATGTAACAATGCGGCTATTACGGCTTCCTCACCTACATTCAACTGAGCCACCAATTTAGCCACCCAAACCGGATGCGATAAATAGGCTTCACCCGAATTTCTTTTTTCGCCACCATAAAAATCTTTGGCCATATCATAGGCTTTTTTAATCTTGTCTTGGTCATATCCATTTTGATTAACCACTTCTGCCAAAGCTGGCCAAAAATCCACTTCTTCCCGGTTCAGACTTAAATCCAAGATCATTTTAAATTGCTTCCGCTAAAACTAATAATCTATTCCAGTCCGTCCCAATGGGCCAACAAGTCTGTAAAATCAACACCTCTCTAGTCGGATCGCCGTAAGTTAAAAAATCTAAAACATTGGGTTTAACCACCTTTTTCTCATAAACACGATAATTTTTATGATTACCGTGATAGTTGATGACAATCTGGTCATCAACTTCCAATTTACCTAAGAGATAAAAAACTGCATTATTTCTGACACTGCTGGGACCGGCATTGGTTGAATGAGCAAAGATATAAGTCGATCGCCCCACTCCACTTCCCGGTGGAAAGGAACCACTGGCTTGAGCCACTACATTTTCTTTTAAGACTCGATTGTATTCAGCCTGATCAAAAGGGGAGACATTTTCTCTGACATCCGCTTCCGCTTGTATTTTGGGAATAATTATCTTGTAAGTTGCGTCTATAGGCGCTTCTGGCGCTGTTGTCGGCATCACAATTATTTCTACTTCCTTATTTTTATTGATTTCATAATAACCAATGGCTTTGATCAACGGAGTGTATAAATAGATGCCATAAATCAAAGCACTTAAAAATAGGATATTAGCTACATAAAAGGGCAATCGTCGCCCTATTTTAGGGTTGTAAAAAATTAAGCCCTTATTATCTTTTATCCTAACCTGACGCTTTTTTGGAACGAATCTAAAAAAATTGAACACTTTATTTGACAAAAATTACTACCTAGTTTAACATAGGGACCTGAAACTGATATGTCCAAAAATCAATTGACCAAAGAAGGTCTCCAACAAATCCAAGATGATCTCTCGAATTTACAAAAGAAAGCTGATCACTTGATTACTCAAATAGAGGAAGTCGCTCAACCCGATGAGTCGGGGGAGGATTCTCTAGCTTCTCAACTCAAAGTTGAGTTAGAAGTCGTCAATAGTAAAATTGCTTTCCTTGAAGAAGTCTTGGAAAACTACGAAATTGTCACCACTAAAAAGACTTCCAAAACCGTTCAAATTGGCTCTAAAGTTAAAACCAAAATTATCGGTAATGGTGAAAGAACTTTCTATATTGTCGGTGAATTTGAAGCTGATCCCTCTCAAAATAAAATTTCTTCCAGCTCACCTCTGGGTGTGGCTATGATTGGTAAAAAAGCCAAGGATGAGTTTGTTATCGATGCTCCCGGTGGAAAAGTTACCTACAAAATCATCGCCATTGCCTGATAAAATAGGTCATGTCCGATCTTATTGCTCAACGTCGCCAAAAACTTCAAAAAATTTACGATTTAGGTCTTGACGCCTATCCTCAACCTAATCTCTCTAAAAAAGATTCTAGTCTGCAAGTCAAAAATAAACTTGGTCAGACAGCTACCGTCGCTGGTCGTCTGATGTTGCTTCGTGGTCATGGCAAAATTCTTTTCGCCGATCTGGTTGACAGAGAAGGTAAAATCCAACTTTTTTTTGAAGCCAATACCTTAGGCGATAAAATGAATTTGGTTAAGCTTTTGGATCTGGGTGACATTATTTCGGCTCAAGGTGAAGTTTTTAAAACTCAAGCCGGGGAAATCACCATCAGAGTCAGCGAGTTTGCTCTGTTAGCTAAAAACCTTCGTCCTTTACCTGAAAAATGGCATGGTTTAACTGATGTTGAAGAGTGTTACCGTCAACGTTACGTTGACTTGATTGTTAATTCCAAAAGTCGGGAAGTATTTTTGACCAGAAGTAAAATAGTGGAAACTTTACGTCAATTTTTAATCAAAGAAGGCTTTTTGGAAGTTGAGACACCTATTTTACAACCCATCTATGGTGGTGCTTCCGCCAAACCATTTATTACCAAGCACAACGAACTCAATCAGGATATGTATTTGCGTATCAGCAATGAGCTTTATCTGAAAAGATTGATGGTGGCCGGTTTAGAAAAAGTCTTTGAATTTGCCAGAGATTTTAGAAATGAAAGTGTCTCTCGCTTTCATAATCCGGAATTTACCCAACTGGAATTTTACTGGGCCTATGTTGATTATGAAGTTTTGATGAAATTTACCGAAAAAATGTTGTCGCACTTGATTAAAACCATTAAAGGTAAATTGAAATTTACTTTTAATGGTAAAACCGTTGATTTCAAAAC
>DBPM01000046.1:303-865 GCA_002304845.1 Candidatus Shapirobacteria bacterium UBA1420 | reverse complement strand
CCATTATTTTTAACTGATTATCCGGCAGAAATGATTGCTCTGGCCAAGAAAAAAGCTGACAATCCTGACAAAATCGCCTCTTTCCAATTGATCATCCATGGTGCTGAATTGCTTAAGGCCTACAATGAGTTAAATGATCCTGCCGATCAAAAAGCTCGTTGGCTGGAAGAGGAAAAGTTAAGTCAAAAAGGTGCTCAAACTGCTATGAAGTTAGATCACGATTACATTCGCGCTCTTGAATACGGTATGCCTCCCACTGCCGGCTGGGGGATGGGTATTGATCGGATCACCCAATTCCTCACCGACTCTCCTACCATCAAAGATGTCATTCTCTTTCCTTCGATGCGAAACGAGTAAATATGATATAGTTTGTCCCAATGACTAAGGAAATTACTCAACCATCTAATCAGGAAAAATGCATTATCACCGGACAAGAGTTAATCGAATCAATCCCAAGTGTCATTCAATATTTTTCTAAACAGGAAAAATCTATCAATACACTAAATGTTTTTCCTGTTCCTGACGGAGATACTGGTACCAACATGCTCCTCACCTTGAAAGC
>DBPM01000046.1:0-161 GCA_002304845.1 Candidatus Shapirobacteria bacterium UBA1420 | reverse complement strand
TGGCTGTTAGAGAGGCTAGAGAGACTGCTTATAAAGGTGTACAAAAACCTAAAGAAGGCACCATACTAACTGTCATTACAGATATAGCTAATACTCTTGAAGAGGCTCCTACTACTGATGATTTATATGCTCTATTGAACAAAGCTATCCAAGCAGCTGAT
>DBPM01000049.1 GCA_002304845.1 Candidatus Shapirobacteria bacterium UBA1420 | reverse complement strand
GGTGATACTTATGACAACTGTGGTAAAAGTGACGAGGAGGTTGCGGCTCTGACTGCCACTATGTCCGGGGAAAAATTGGAAAGAGAATTTCCTTGTCGTTACGAAAATCTTCATTTTGACCGTGGTTTACAACATATGGATGGAACCACTGCTCTTAAATTTGCCCGTTCCCGTCACTCACCCACTGACGGTGGTGATTTTAATCGTTCCCAGCGTCAAAAATTAGTGATTGAAGCCGCCAAAAACAAAGTCTTATCTCTTAATTTTTTTGGCAAAATTATTCCCATTGTCAACACTCTCAGCACTCACATTACTACCGACTTGGATGAAAATAATATGGAAAAATATTTACTGCGAGCTCCTGAGTTTACTAAATATAAAATCAACTCTTTACCGATAAGTGATCAAAATTTGCTTAAAGCCTCAGTCTCTTCCGACCGTCAATCCATTTTAATCCCCCAGGCAGGTGAGGGGAATTTTGAGGATATTAAACAATATCTAGAACTCCCATGATTGATCTGTCTCAATTTTATTCTGTAATTTTTGTAAAGCTATAGAATGAATCTGCCCAACTTTGTCTGGCGAAATTCCCAACTCTTTTCCTACTTGTCTTAGACTCATTGCTTCACCTGTTTTAAATCCATAGTAATATTGAACGACTAACAATTCTACATTTGTTAAGTTGCTATTCATCAATAAATCCATATGTTCTTTTAATTGTTTTGTTGCCACTGTTTCTTCTACACTTACTGTTTTATCTGCTATACAATCACTTAAACTATCTGAATTATCATCATTTTGATCCATCAATCTATCCAGACTATCCAAATGACCGAGTGCATCAAACATTTCTTTTAATTTTGTTGGGGAAGTTTTCATTAGTTGAGCGAATTCATTATAGGATAATTTTCGTCCCAACTGCTGTTCTATTAAGTTTCGTTTTTTCTCTGCTTGCTGTACTCGATCATGAATATGAACCGGCACTCTAATCGTGTAACCAGTATCTATACCATACCTTTGGATTCTTTGTCTAATCCACCAAACAGCATAGGTCGAAAATCTGGTATTCATGTCCAGTTCAAATTTTGCTAAAGCTATGATCAGTCCTTCATTTCCATATTGAATACGATCCATTAACTCCAAATCTCCTTCTGGATTACGTGTCGCTATCTTTATAACTAATCTTTGATTTCTAATAATAAGTTCTTCATAAGCCTGTCTAGCATCTTCTGTCAATTCCATACTCTTGAGCCAGTCATTTGTTCCTATACTCTCATTCTTGTCATTATTATTTTTATGAAATGTTCTTCCTGCAATAAATCTTTTCAACAATTCTCCTTCTTCTTCCTCTCTTAATAATGTCGGTTTCTGATTCACTTCCTGAAAATATATTCCAACAGCTGTCAGTTTTTCATTTTCATATTTTGAAGCCATGTGGCCGATTATAGCATGTTATAAATAAGTGACCGTAATTGTAAGGAAGTTAACAAATATTTTAAAACTATCTCCACTCATCCTTTGAAATCTTTTCCGATATTTTTTGTTCAGCAACTCTACGAATTTGTCTAACCCTTTCTCTAGTGACTTTTAATTTTTTTCCTATTGCCTCCAAAGTCATAGGTTTACCTGTTTCAAATCCATAGTAACATCTAACAACAAATCGCTCTCTTTCTGTTAAGTTGTTCCGCATCAATAAGTCAACCTGTTCTTGTACTATTTTTTGCTCCACTACCTTTTCCACATTTCCTGTTTCATCTGCTACACAATCACCAATTTCTTTTGAGTTATTATCACCTTCATCTATTGGTCGATCTAAACTGTCTGGACTTCTTCGTGCATTACATATTGCTTCTGCCCTTGCTGGGGAAGTGTTCATTAATTGTATAAACTCATTATCGGATAATTTTCGTCCTAATTGTTGTTCCATGACCACTCGTTTTTTCTCTGCTTGCCACAGTCGATTACACACATGAACCGGTAATCTAATTATGTGGCCAGTATCCGAGTTATTTCTTTTAATTCGCTGTTCAATCCAATAATAGGCATAAGTAGAAAATTTCACTCCTTTTTCTAGTTGAAATTTTGCTAAAGCTATCATCAAGCCTTCATTTCCATTTTGGATACGATCCATCAATTCCAAACCACCTTGTGGATTGCGTCTAGCTATATGTACAACCAATCTTTGATTTCTGGTAATAAGTTCTTCATAAGCCTGTCTAGAATCTTCTGTCAATTCCATACTCTTAAGCAAGTCATTTATTCCCACATTCTCCTTATTATCGTTATTAAACGTTCTCCCAGTTACAAATCTTGTTAGTAATGTTCTTTCTTCTTCATCTGTTAGTAATGATGATCTATGAGAACATTCATCAAAATAAATTTTTGTAGCTGTTAGTAGTTCTTTGTTTTCATATTTTGAAGCCATGTGGCCGATTATAGCATGTCACACTGCACAGTAATGGTATAAACTATACTTATTAATTTTTAATCAACAAATATGGCTTTTAGTATAAATATGGCCGTGATTACCGGCAATGTTACTCGCGATCCTGAACTTCGTTATACGCCCTCTGGTACCGCTGTTTGCAGTTTTGGGGTGGCTACCAATCATTCCATTAAAAAAGATGATCAATGGACTGATGTTCCCACCTTTCATAATATTGTGGTTTGGGGTAAACAGGCGGAATATATTAGTGGAGTTATCAAAAAGGGTATGAGAATTTCTTTGACCGGTCGTATTGACAATCGCCAATATGATGCCAAAGACGGTACTAAAAGATATATCAGTGAAATTATTGCCGATACTGTTGTCCCTTTTACCAACAAACCATCTGCTGAAGGATCATCTGAAGAGGCTCCGACAGGAGACAATACTCCACCTACCGAATCTGAAACTGCCACTACTGAGGACAAAGTCGAAGATATCGTCATCCCCGACGAGATGCCTTTTTAGTTAATTTAGAAACTTCTTCATAAACTGGCCGACATTCAATATCTGCGTGTTTTGTTTCTCCACCATGATTTAATCTGGACTCAATAATTGCGGATAGCCTGGCAAACTCCAAGCTCCCCTCAACATCTATTCTATAAATTGGACCTGTCCAACCGCAAGTTTTACAAACCGGTTGAACACCTTTTACTTCTTTTTGTGACATATACCACAATTATACGCCAATTTTTTAATTTTGTCAATATTATAGGACTAAACTTTATTCCTAACACAGAAAACAATAAAGTTTACAATTCACACTCCTTACTCAAGTTTTTATCACAAAAAAGCACCAACCTAAATTGTTGGTGCTTTTTGTTTTTGATTAGGCAAAAAACTAGCTTTGCTAATCAACAATCTTTAAGCATTACTTTCATCTTCACTCATCCTTCTTAAAAGTTCAGCCAAACCATCTTCAGATTGTTCAACTGTTAATTCTTCTGTTGGTTGTTTTTTTATTAGGCGATATAGCAGTTCCAATCCCTCTTCCATTGATTTACCGGCATCCATTGCATCCCACACAATCATATCTTCATCTTCTGTTGCTAAATCTAATTCGATTATTCTATCCGCAATTTTTATCGCCAAATCACTTGGTTGTTTGCTGTTATAACCACCATTTTCACGAAATTGCATGGTGTTAAATAAATAACGCAGACGAGTTGCATACGTATCATCATGTAACTTCATTTCTTGTTCTAGCAGTTTCGTACCATACCTATTCAGAGTCTCGTCCTCTTTTTGAATCCATTCTTGAGAAGGCACATATACTTCTCCCGGTTGCAACCCTAAGTTTATAATTTTATCTCCCTCATTAATCATATGTTTAGCTATTGACCAAGCATCGAATAATCCACGTAAGTCACCTTCAGATCCTGCCATATCACATTGACGCATTACCCATTCATTGTCATATTCTCGTAAAGATAACTCTGCCGCATTTGCGTAGGCCAACGTCTCAACAGCACGGTCTCTGTGACCCTCTATTAGATGTTTTTCTACCAACATTCTTGTAATATCAGCTTTTACATCCAGTTCTTTTGACTCCATTAGGACCTTGGACATAGCATGCTCAAAGCTAGTTGAAGGGGTATCGAGGTAATGGAGGTTTGCTGGTTCCCTCTTTGCTATAATTTGTCGCATTTTAGCTAAAAAATGCTCTCTTGAGAATAGTGCCTCTCTAGGAACCCCCCCATAACCCACCCAATCACAAAACTTAAAAATAGCATTATCTGGTGCCCGAAATTCTTGACTTGAACTGACTCGATTTTCTTTTATATTTGACATATTTTTTTAAATTTTTAATTTATATATATTATACTGATGAACAATTATGTCAGTATAATAACATATTATATCACTATTTCTATTCTTTGTCCACATATCAAATTAATAACTTTTTAAGAGTCATATTAAGAATATGTTACAATGTTATATAATTATATTATAATCATATAATACATTTATGACAGAATTTGACCAATCTAAATTACCAATCTATCTTCGGTTGATAAATGCCGCTGAAGGCGACACTCCGGCCAAATATTCCCTCAACATGACACAACTAAAAGAGCTTTTTCAAAGACAAGCTAAGTTGGACGTATCAGAAGATGAACCGAAATTACTCCCAGAGTCTATCTTTGAAGTTACCCCTGAAGGGTTGTATCTTGTCGCGTCATATACCATCTCTGATCTACAAGGTGGTCGCACCAATCTTGTTATTGAAGGTTGTATAAATAATGATAGTAAAGGTTTTTTGTCTGAGGACACTCTTGCCAAACTTAGTGGAAATGAACAAGCGATACAACGTACTCTGGTGGCTTTTGGGGTAACCGATAACTTACCTTTAAAAACTTTTTTACAAGCGATGATCGAAGATTCTTTACAAGGGAAAATTCATATCAACAACTCTTCACTTGAAGGTAACAATTTAGTTTTGGAATTTGTGAAATTACCAAACAACGAAATGTGACCCCACGGGGAATCGAACCCCGGTTAGCAGGATGAGAACCTGCTGTCCTAACCGCTAGACGATGGGGCCATGATGTACAATAGAGTAGATGAATTTTAGCAAATATAAATCCCAAATTCTTTTAACTCTGATTACTTTGTGTTGTTCTTTGTTTTTTTATCTGGCTTTTTACAAAAATTTACCCCAAAAATTGGCCTTTCCTGAAACCAACTTGGAAACCATTTATGCCAACTATGACGGTCCTAATTACATGATTATCGCCAAGTGTGGTTATGACAAAGATTGTATTCGCTATAATTTTTCTCTCCCTCTCCCCTTGGAATATTATCCTGCTCATCTTCCCGGTTATCCACTCATCATTAAACTTTTTTCTTTCATCAGTAGTAGTACTCCTAAAGCCCTGCTTCTTTCCTGTATTTTTGGTTCTGTCTTACTAACTCTTTCCTCTTACTATTTCTTTAAATTATTTTTCAAAGAAAAGGTGGCTTTTTACGCGACCTTTTTAATGATTTTCTTTCCACCTCGACTTTTTGTTTTACGTCTGGTCGGCGCTCCCGAAACTTGGTTTTTGAGTTTCACTTTACTCTCCATTTTATTTTTCAAAAAAAAGAAATATTTCACTTCTGCTCTATTAGCTGTTTTAGTCCAACTCTTAAAAAGCCCTGGTATTTTACTTTTTGCCGCTTATGGTCTAGTGGCTTTATTTGAATTTATCAAAACCAAAAAAATCAACTTAAATTATCTTTATTATCTCTTGGTACCACTATCAGCTCTGGGTATTTTTTATCTCTACTATTTACAAATAGGGGACTTTTGGGCCTATTTTAACTCCGGTGACAATATCCACTTGACTCCTTTTCCTTATCAGGTTTTCGTCAGCACTCGCTCTTGGATCAATACCATCTGGCTTGAGGACGTGATTTATATTTTCGCTCTGAGTTTTTTTGCTCTCAAAAAACTTTGGAAAAAATATTCCCATGATATTGTTTTTATTTTCCCTCTTCTTTTTACTTTGGCCACAGTCATGGTGGCTCATCGTGATGTCAGTCGTTATCTGGCCCCGGTGTATCCTTTTATCTTTTTAGCCTTTGCCAAAAAAATTACCAAGCCCAAAAATCGTCTTCTTTTTTATCTGTTAATTCCTGCCGTTATTTTATACGCTATCAATTTTGTTATTGGTAACACCGCTCCCATCAGTAACTGGGGTGCTTATCTTTAAACAGAATTAAGATAGACTTTACCGTTCTCTTCAACTACTTTTTCTTCCAAAGCCATCATCGAAATTTTAGTACTTAATTGAACAACATCTACTCCACTTTTTATCGACAATTCGTCCATGGATAAAGCCTCAACTTTTAATTCTTTTAAAATTAAATTTTCTAATGGATCCAGACTTTCAAAAATCACCTCTTGATTTGTTTTTGCAGATTTTTTAAAAATATCTCCACTTTCTGTCACCATTTTAGCCAAATTATTTTTAATCAAATAATTGGTTCCCTCAGCCACACTGCAACCAATTTGCCCTGGAATTGCCCAGACTTTTTTACCTTGTTCTCTGGCAATTCTGGCTGTCACCAAAGAACCCGATTTTAATCCTGCTTCCACCACTAGCACTCCCAAACTTGATAATCCCGACACAATTCTGTTTCTCTGAGGAAAACTCCACAGAGTCGGTTGAAAATCTTTTTCATATTCGGAAATAATCAAGCCTTTATTTTCTAAAATTTGCCAATATAATTTTTCATTTTCTGGAGGTGTCAATACATTCAGACCACCTCCTAAAACTGCAATGGTAATCCCTCCCATTTCCAAAGCACTCAAATGCGATTGAGTGTCCACTCCATACATAAATCCGGAAATTATCGATATTTTTTGCATCACCAATTCACTAACCATTTTTTTACTTATCTCCTGTCCATATCGACTCATCCTCCGACTACCCACCACCGCCAAACTTTTTTCAAAAATTTTATTGTCCCAATTGCCTCGATAATATAAAAAATCCGGACAATTTTTAATAACTTTTAGCTGTGGTGGAAAATCTTTTTTATCAATCTTTTTAATTTCCCATTTCTTGAAATTATTCATTGCTATTTATTCCAGATTGACATAATGTCTAATTTCCTGAGCTAAAATACAAACTCCGTCAATTCTATATTTTTCAAAATTTTTCACCACTTCTCTCCTTTGTACTAAATAACTTTCCGCCACTCTTCTCACTTGAGCTAATTTATTTTTACCTATCATTTCTTCCGGTAGTCCTAGAATATCGTCATGTTTATATTTTACTTCCACAAATACCAACCAATCATTATCAGTCATGATTAAATCAATCTCTCCCAAATCATTTTGAAAATTTTTTTCTACTAAAACATAATTTTTATTTTCCAAATATTTCAACGCCTCATCCTCACCCTCTTTACCCTTTTTATAATTTTGTGTTTTCATGGAGTTTAATCTTCATGTTTAACTCTGTATTGCAATGCTTCGGCTACGTGTTTATCTAGAATAATTTCACTGTTATCTAAATCGGCGATAGTTCGCGACACCTTGATTAATCTAAAATAAGTTCTAGCTGATAAGTTAAATTTATTCACTGCCATTTTTAATAATATATTGGCCTTGTCATCCAGTTTAGCTAACTCTTTTAAGTGTTTATTTTTCATATCTGCATTACTGTAAACACCTTCAATTTTCAAAAATCTCTGTCTTTGTATTTCTCTGGCCGCCACTACTCTTTTTCTAATCTCTTCACTCTTTTCACTTTTAATATTTTCCTTATTAATCATTAGCTGGTTTACATCCACCGCCGGTACCGTTAAATGAATATCGATTCTGTCCATAATCGGTCCTGATAATTTTTTCTGGTAATTAGCGATTTGATGTACATTACAGCGACATTCTTTTTTACTGTCACCTAAAAAACCACAAGGACAAGGATTNNATGCTTACATAGCCATCTTCCATTGGTTGTCGCAATGCCTCCAAACTGCCTCTGGATAATTCCGGAAATTCATCGATAAACAACACCCCTCGATGAGCCAAAGTTATTTCTCCCGGTCGGGGATTACTACCTCCACCAATCAATCCAATTTGTGAAGTGGTGTGATGCGGACTTCGAAAAGGTCGCTCTCTGATAATCGACGATCCTGGAGCAATATTGCCGGTAATTGAGTAAATTTTAGTCACCTCCAAACTTTCGGCTTCACTTAATAGCGGTAATATTCCCGGTAATGCCCGTGATAACATTGTTTTCCCGCTTCCCGGTGGACCCATTAGAAAAACATTGTGACCTCCGGCGGCAGCAATTTCCAAAGCTCTTTTAGCTGAATTTTGTCCCAGTATTTCGGAAAAATCAAACTGCACTCTCATGTTTTCCAATAATTCTTCACTCTCAATTTTTTTCAAAGGTCTTATTTTCTTTTCTCCTCTAAAATGAGCAATCACTTCTTTCAGATTGTCCACCGGAAACACCTCAATCCCCTCAACCACTGCGGCCTCGTTAGCACACAATCTCGGTACAAAAATTTTTTTCACCCCCTTTTCTTTAGCCAATATGGCCAGTAAAAACACTCCTCGACAATGCCGTAAAGTTCCGTCCAATGACAATTCTCCAAAAAAATAAACCTTTTCTTCTCCCAAATCAATCTGATTGCTTGAGGATAATATTCCCATAGCAATCGGTAAATCATAACAAGCTCCATCCTTGGGTAAATCTGCCGGTGCCAAATTGACGGTAATTTTGGCTAAAGGAAATTCCATATCACTGTTAATAATCGCTGTTTTAACTCTTTCTCTGGCTTCCTCCACCGCCTTACTGGCTAAGCCTACAATTGTAAAAGCCGGAAATCCCTTGGCAGCCACATTAACCTCACACTCGATTTCTAGAGCCTGTAAACCTAAATTGGCGACACTTAAAATTTTAGTAAGCATTATTACTTAAATATGAATATTTTTCATACAAAAATCAAGGGTGATTTTTACCCAAACAATACCCGAAAATTTGTTAAAATATAGCTGTGTCTTTTAAATTAGTTTCCACTATGACTCCTGCCGGTGACCAACCGGCAGCTATCGAGGCTCTCAGTCAGGGTCTGGTTCAAGGTAAAAAAAAGCAAACTCTTTTGGGAGTTACCGGTTCCGGTAAAACCTTTACCATTGCCAATGTTAT
>DBPM01000025.1 GCA_002304845.1 Candidatus Shapirobacteria bacterium UBA1420 | reverse complement strand
ATTTGATATAGATTTACCCAGAAAGTGGTATTTGACAAACACTAAGGGTGGTGGGTATGATGTACGGGAAACGCTAAACCTAGTGTTTGAATAAAAATGACCATAAATTCAATAAAAATCATTAAAAAGGAGGAGCAATAATGTTGTGTCCTTATTGTGCTTTTGGTGAATCTAATGTTTTGGAGTCCAGAGAAGCTTTGGATGGCAAGGCTACCAGACGGCGACGGGAGTGTTTGAAGTGTAAAAAACGTTTTACCACTTATGAGCGGATTGAAAATATAGAACTTAAAGTAATTAAAAAAGATGGTCGGATTGAAGATTATTCCAGAGAAAAATTGGATCGTTGTTTTGAAAAGGCTTGCTGGAAATTGGGTCCTGAAGAGAGGGGGGAAATTATTGATGAAATTGAAAGAAGGCTTTTAAATTGGAAAAGTGTAGAAATTCCTTCTAAAGAGATTGGTAAATTGGTGATGAATAAATTAAGAGATATTGATCCAGTAGCTTATATTCGCTTTGCGACAATTTATCAGGATATTAAAAATGTGGAGGAGTTTAAAACTTTGCTTAAAAATTATCAAAAGAAAAAATAATGGACGAGATTAATCAAAGAGCTAAAAAAATAGAAAAGGATTTAAAAGTGCCGCAATTGTCGGAAAATGCCCGATATATTGCCGAAACCAGATATGCGATTAAAAATGAGGCGGGACAGAGTACGGAAAAAGTTGAAGATATTTTTTGGCGGGTAGCCAGTAGTGTGGCTAAAGGTGATAAAAAATCAGAAGCGGAAATGGATAAAACCGCCAGAGCTTTTTATGAAGTGATGGCTGAGCAGAAATTTTTACCAAATACACCTTGTTTTGTGAATGCGGGCAGAGAAAGACAACAATTGTCAGCCTGTTTTGTGTTGCCGATTGATGATTCCATGAATTCAATTTTGGAGACATTGACTCATATGGCCCAGATTCATAAAAGCGGTGGAGGGACGGGTTTTTCTTTTACTAGACTAAGACCGGCGGGAGATTATATCAGAAGCAGTGGAGGGACGACAGCTGGGCCGGTAAGTTTTATGCAGGCTTATAATGATGTGACAGGACAGGTGAAGCAGGGAGGGGTAAGGCGAGGAGCCAATATGGGGATGTTGTCGATTGATCATCCAGATGTATTACGTTTTGCAGTAGCTAAATTGGATGAATATTCTTTGACTAACTTTAATATCTCTTTAGCAGTGACCAACGCTTTTATGGAGAGAGTGGACAAAGATAAAGTTTTTGTGGAGGATGAATCTATTCCTGAGGAAATAGTGGAAAAGATTAGGATGGCTGAAGGTAATCGGGATGTAGATGCCAAACTGAGAGAAATGGAGGCAGAAATTGACAAACTTTATGATTGGGCAGAAGCGACTAAAGAAGGAGAAGGTTATGCATTGATTAATCCTCGAGATGGAAGTGTGACTACGAAATTAAATGCTTATAAGGTGTTTAATTTAGTGACTAGATTGGCGTGGCAATACGGTGATCCGGGATTAGTGTTTATTGACAGGATGAATGAACCCAGTTCAAATCCAGTGCCTCATTTGGGTAGAATTGAAGCGACAAACCCTTGCGGAGAACAACCATTGTTACCTTATGATGCCTGTAATTTAGGGAGTATAAATTTATCTAAATTCGTCAAGAATGGGGATTTGGATTGGGATGAGTTAAGAAAAGTAGTGCATATGGCGGTACATTTTTTGGATAATATAGTGGAGATTAATGAGTTTCCGGTGCCACAAATTAGAGAAATGGTTTCCAAGACTAGAAGAATTGGATTGGGAATTATGGGTTTTGCAGATATGCTGTTTAAGATGGGGGTGGCTTATGATTCTGAAGAAGCTTTAATGTGGGCGGAGAAAGCGATGAAATTTATTTCCGATGAAGCTAAAGTAGCGACACAAGCTTTAGCAATTGACAGGGGTGTTTTTCCGGAATGGGAGAGAAGTGTTTTTGGGAAGACAAATTATCGACCGCGAAACATGGCTTTGACGACTATTGCGCCAACGGGAACTATTTCCATGATTGCGGATGCCAGTTCAGGGATTGAACCGCTATTTTCTTTGGGATATCAGAAAAATACAGTTGAGGGTAAAACTTTGTACATCATGAATCCAATTTTTGTGGAGACATTGAAAGAAAGAGGGATTTATAGTGAAGAGTTGATGGATAAAATTGTGAAAAATGGTGGCAAGTTAAGCGGAATTGAAGAAATTCCAGAGGATTTAAGAAAGGTTTTTAGGACAGCTTTGGAAATTAATCCCGAGTGGCATATAAAAGTTCAAGCGGCTTTTCAAAAATATGTGGACAATGCGGTCAGTAAAACGATTAATTTTCCTAAAGAAGCAACGGTGGAGGAAGTGAGGACAGCGTATAAATTGGCTTATTCTTTGGGTACCAAGGGAATCACTATATACAGAAGTGGCAGTCGAGAAAAGGAAGTAATACAGGAAGTGAAAAGTACCAATAACCAAGAAAACAATAACCAAACAAATAACAATCAACAAATGACAAGAATAAAAAAGAAAACGCCGGATGCGGCTAGAGGGGTGAGATTGCGCAAGGCTTGTGATGTGGGTAAAGTGTATACTTCGGTATTTTTTGAAGAAGGTGATGGACCGGTGGAAGTATTTGTAAATCTAGGTAAATCAGGGGGTTATTTGGCCGGATCGGCGGAGATAACTGGCCGCTTGGCATCACTAGCTCTCAAGTATGGGGCTAATTTGGAAGAGGTGGCAGATGAGTTGGTGGGAATTTCTTGTGGACAAAGAGTCGGTTTTGGTAATGGAGCGATTTTGAGTATGTTTGATGCGGTTGGGAAAACTTTATTAGAGATATCAAAAGGGGAACAATTGGATTTATTTGAAGGAGAGAAGCATAAATTAGAGATGCCAGTGAAGGAAAAAAGTCAGATTGAGGAGGTGATGGCGGAGATTAAAAGTAAACAGACGAGTGAAGAAAGTGCTTTTAGCAGTTGTCCGGATTGTGGCAGTCCTTTGTATGCAGAGGAAGGATGTTTTAAATGCAGTAACAGTTATTGTGGTTATAGCAAATGCAGTTAATGTCAATTGTGAGTAAGAAAGGAGATCGGGGGGAGACTTGGTATTTTAATAAAAGGGTGAGGAAGGATTCGGAATTGATGGAGGCGGTAGGGAGTTTGGATGAATTGCAGGCGGTTTGTGGGCTGGTTAAGTTAGAAAAAATACAAAAAGATTTATATTGGATTATGGGAAATTTAGGAGAGGCGAGGTCCGTCTCCGTCCCGCCGGAGCGGGACTTCGACGTGACGAGGCCCGACTCCGTGAACTCCGACGTGGCGAGGCTAGAAACAAGAATAAGAGAGATAGAGAAGGAGATAGAGGTGATGGAGAAAAAGGTAAAGGTGCCGAGAGAGTTTGTGATTTTTAAAAAAGAGAAAGCAGTCAAGTTAAATTGGGTAAGGACGGTGGTGAGAAGAGCGGAGAGGAGAATAGTGAAACTAGATAGAAGAAAGATAATGATTTATTTAAACAGACTGTCCGATTTTATTTATTTAAAAGCTTTACAAGAAGAATTAAAGTAAATTGGAATCAGGTGTAAGTCCTGAGCAGTGCCGCTACGGTAATAGCCCGAGCTAGAAAGCTTTCGAGCAAAAGTATGAACAATAAAGAAAATTTTAAGCCTTATTATGATATTAACCAACATAGTTCTGAGGTGGTTGCCAGAGTGTTTCAAGAAGAAAGAAAAGGAGTGGGGAGGGAGTTGCGGATTGTTCATGCCGAAAATTATGAAGAAAGTCGAATAAAGACTGAT
>DBPM01000017.1:1197-29141 GCA_002304845.1 Candidatus Shapirobacteria bacterium UBA1420 | reverse complement strand
GCGGTGTCACTAATCGGAATAGAAACCCACAAATCTCTGGGGACAGAAATTAAATCAACACTTTCAAGTTTAGGATTAACTCTGGCAAGAATGATAGAATCGGTCAAAAATGGTCCTTCATGTCCGGGACCACCGAAACCTAAAAGTAAAACAGAAAAAGAACGATTGGGATCAGGAGTGGGAGTGAGGGTGGGAGTAATAATTTCAGGTCGATTAGATACTACCACCATTTTTTTATATTGAGAACTAAGGTAAAAATAAGCCAGTAGAGGTAACAGAAGCGCCAAAAAAATAGCTAAAATCAGATATTTTTTGTTCATAAATTAAGAACGAATTAAAGCCAAAACTTCATCACGTTTGGTAGCCATTAGTTCAGGTGAATTGGCTTCAAGATTAAGTCGGAGTAAGGGCTCGGTATTGGAAGAACGAACATTAAAACGCCAATCCCCCATTTCAAAGGTGACCCCATCCATGTATTCAATGGGGGCTATAGCCTGGGGACCGTAGGTATTTTCTAGTTTTTTCAAAACGGCAGTAGCATCAGCCACAGTAGAATTAATTTCACCGGAGATATGGTACTTTTGGCTCATATGGTCAACAATTTCTTCCAAGGGTACTGGAGTATGAGAGAGGAAATCCAAAAGATAGACAAAGGTGGTTAAGCCGGTATCACAAAGGAAAAAATCTTTGAAGTAATAATGGCCAGAGACTTCACCGCCAAAATAGGCATTTTCTGCCTTCATGCGAGCTTTGATGTGGGTATGACCGACACGATTGGCGAGAGCTTTGCCACCATTTTTATTGATGGTCTCGGGAACAACCTTAGAAGCGCGAATATCATAGACAATAGCGCAACCCGGATAACGTTTGAGAAAATATTCGGATAAAATAGCGGTCATGAAATCACCGGAAATAAAACGACCTTTTTTGTCAATCACAAAAAAACGATCACCATCCGGGTCAAACATAATCCCTAAATCAGCCTTAATTTCCGGAACTTTCTTTTGTATTTCTGCCCTATTTTCGGCTAAAAGCGGGTCGCCACCGTGGTTGGGAAAATTACCGTCCACCTCCCAATACATTTTAATAAATTCGACTTGAGGAATTTTTTTAGAGAGAATTTCCAAAAAAGGACCGACCATACCATTGGCGGTGTCGGCCACAATTTTCATGGGTTTAACTTGAAAGAGATCGACTAAAGAGGCCACATAATCAACAAATTCTTGTTTAATATCCTCGTGTTCCACCATGCCGGGTTGGGGACTATCGGCAGGTAAATCATTACTTAAAATCCATTCCTTAATTTCCTTGATACCGGCTTCACCCGATAACAGTTCAGGGATTTTTTTGACCATTTTGAAACCAGTGTATTGTTTGGGATTGTGACTGGCAGTAACGGAAACACCGGGAAGATTGCGGGTTTGACAAGCATAATAAAAAGAATCAGTGGAGGCCAAATCAATGTCTAAGACATTAACACCAACCTTGGTTAGGCCGGTAATTAGGGCGTTTTTCATGGACTCACCAGAAATACGACCGTCACGAGCCACCAAAACTTTGTCGGGAAAATTTAAATATTTGGCAAAAGCTCGACCAATTTTTTCAGCCAGAGCTTCATCGGCTTGATCGGGGTAAATAGCTCGAATGTCGTAAGATTTGAAAATAGAAGTGTCTAGTTGGGTCATATGTTAAAGGATATCACAAGGAGAATGTTAAAATTAGCCATGGAGTTAATAAATTATGATGATTTTGCTAAAGTGGAATTTAGAATTGGCGAAATCAAAGAAGCCCAAGCGGTTGAAGGCTCAGAGAAATTGATTAGATTAGTGGTGGATTTTGGGAAAGAATTAGGAGAAAGAATAGTTTTTTCAGGAATTAAAAAATGGTATCAACCGGAGGAACTGATTAATAAAAAAACAGTATTTGTAGTCAATATGGTACCTAAAAAAATTATGGGGGAAGAGAGTCAGGCAATGATTTTTGGAGCTGAAAACGGAGATGATATGTCTATTTTGCTATTAGATAAAGATTTAGACAATGGGAGTAAAGTTTTTTAATGATTAGAAATAAAATTCAAGATTGGCTTCGGAAAAACAAAGTTGAGGGTCGATTAGAACATCCGGCCGACAAAAAATTTGGAGATTTTTCGGTGAGGACCGGTAGTGAGGTTAAATTAACTAACAGCGATCTAGTGGATAAGGTGGAATTTGTGGCCGGTTTTACCAATATATATTTAAGTCCAGAGGTGTTGATAGATAGAGCTCAAAAAATAAAGGATGGAAAATTTAAAAAAGATTTGGCCAGGGGTAAAAATAAAACTATGGTAATTGATTATAGTGCTCCCAATATCGCCAAAGCTTTTGGAATTGGACATTTGCGGTCTACCAATATTGGTCAGGCAATTTATAATCTTTATGAAATTTTGGGATGGAAATGTATCGGCGACAATCATTTGGGAGATTGGGGAACCCAGTTTGGAAAATTGATTGTAGCGATTAAAAAATGGGGTAAAACGGCAGTGGATAGGATGACTGTAGAAGATTTGGAAAAGCTGTATGTGAAATTTCACCAAGAGGCAAAAAAAGATGAAAATTTAGTGGGAGAAGGGAGGAATTGGTTTTTAAAATTAGAAAAAGGAGACACTGAAGCCAAAAGTATTTGGCAAAAATGTGTGGAGATTTCTCTGAAAGAATTTAATAAAATTTATGATTTGCTGGGAGTAAAAATTGACTACGCTTACGGAGAATCGTTTTATGAAGATAAAATGCCGGCGGTAGTTGAAATGTTGGTTAATAAAAATTTAATTAAAGAGAGTCAGGGAGCCAAAATTGTTGAATTTAAAAATATGCCACCGGCGATGGTGGAAAAATCTAACGGTACCACTACTTATTTCACCAGAGATTTAGCCACGATTAAGTATAGGGTTGAAACCTGGAATCCGGACTTAATGATTTACGAAATTGGAGCGGATCAAAGCCTGCATTGCCGACAATTATTTGAAACGGCTAAAAAACTGGGGTTTACTAATGATTTTTATCATGTAGCTCACGGTTTAATTCGTTGGGAAGGTGGTAAGTTCTCGACCAGAAAAGGCGAAACAATTCACTTATCTGAAGTGATTGATAGGGCTATGGAAGAGGCGAAAAAAATCGCACCAAATAACAGTCAGGAGCAAATTAAAGCGGTAGCCATCGGTGCGATTAAATTTAATGATTTGGCTCAAGACCCCAAAAAAGATATTGTTTTTGACTGGCAGAGAGTGATGAGTATGGAGGGAAACTCAGGACCTTATCTGCAATATACTTATGCTAGATGTGTGAGTGTTATGGCAAAGAAGAAACTAGATGTTAGAAACAAGAAACCAGAAAAAGAGAATTGGAACGAGGAGGAGATGAATTTATTGAGGGAGTTTTATAAATTCGAAGAAAAGATTGTTGAAGCAGCTGACAGATTTGCACCGTCAGTATTAGCGGAATATCTGTTGAATTTAGCCAGAAGTTATAATGAATTTTATGCTAAAAATCGAATTATTGGGGAAAAAGAAGAAGCTAATCGTCTCTTTTTAACTGAAAGTACGGCCAGTATTTTAAAACAAGGGCTAGAACTGTTGGGAATTGAGACGGTGAAAAAGATGTAATTACTTAAAAATTCTTTTGTAAATTTCGGAATAGTGAGAGACGGGAATATATTTAATGTCTTTTTTAACTTCCTTGGGAATATCCACCAGAGATTTTTTATTGTCGGTGGGAATAAAAATAGTTTTGAGACCGGCGCGATGAGCGGCAATAGATTTCTCTTTAAGACCACCAATTTCCAGAACATTGCCACGAAGGGTAATTTCTCCGGTCATACCGATATCTCTGGGAACTGGTTGATTTTTAAGAGCCGAAATTAAGGCGGTGGTCATGGTCACCCCAGCAGAAGGGCCGTCTTTGGGGGTGGCTCCCTCGGGCACATGAATATGGATATCAATTTTATGAAAAGTGGTTTTAATTCCCCATTTTTGGGCTTGACTGCGAACAAAAGAAATAGCGGCTTGGGCCGATTCTTTCATGACTGAACCTAGTTTGCCGGTTAAAATTAACTGACCTTTACCGGGCATAATATTGACTTCGATAAAGAGAATATCGCCACCAACGGCAGTCCAGGCTAAACCGGTAGCGACACCAACCTCGTCTTTTTTACCTTTGAGTTGAGAGGTGAATTTTTCCGGTCCTAACATTTTTTTAATTAGAGTTCGATTGTTAAGGTCCACTTTATCAGTTTTTTTAGTGACAATTTTTTTGGCAACTTTTCTAAACAGTGAGGCAATAACTCGATCAAGACCTCTGACACCAGCTTCTCGGGTATATTTATCTATTAGGAAACGCAAGGTCTCTTCTGTGAGAGGAGTAATTTGTTTAGGTTTGAGACCATTGGCTTTAAGTTGTTTGTCAATCAAATAATCCTTGGCGATATGATATTTTTCATCCTCGGTATAACCGGAAAAGTGAATAATTTCCAGACGATCTCTGAGAGCAAAAGGAATGGTAGAAATATCGTTGCCAGTGAGAATGAAAAAAACTTGAGATAAATCTAGAGGAAAATCGAGATAATGATCGGTAAAACTGTTGTTTTGTTCAGGATCAAGAGCTTCCAGTAAAGCAGCGGAGGGATCACCCCGATAATCAGCACCTAATTTATCAACCTCATCTAACATAAAAACCGGATTCATAGACTTGGCTTCTTTAATGCCATTGACAATGCGACCGGACATGGCACCAACATAGGTGCGGCGGTGACCTCGAATTTCAGCTTCATCTCGAATACCACCCAAAGAGGCTCTAACGAAATTCCGACCCAAAGCATTGGCAATGGATTTGCCCAGAGAAGTTTTGCCGACACCCGGAGGACCAATAAAACAAAGAATATTGGTCATTTTAGTATCTTTATCTTTTTGTTGATTTTTAAGTTTAATGACGGATAAATATTCCAGAATTCTTTCTTTAACATCTTTGAGACCATAATGATCACGATCTAACAGTTTTTTGGATTTATTCAAAGAAATCGTCGCATCAGAATATTTACCCCAGGGTAGTTCCAAAACACTGTCTAAATAGGTTCGAAGGTAACTGGCTTCGGGAGCCATGGGTCCCATTTCTTGCAAACGATCAAGCTCTTTGAGTAATTTTTTCTTGGTGGTCGGGGGAATTTTAGCTTGTTTAATTTTCTTGGCCAATTCATCAGTCTCACTATCACCGTTTTGACCTAATTTTTTAAGCTCTTTTTCAATTTGATGTTTACGCTCCTCGAGAACACTACGCTTCATGGCACTATTAAATTTAGCTTGAGTTTTTTCTTCAATACTACGTTCTAAATCAGCCACTTTCATTTCCTCAATTAAAAGTTCGGTGGCTCGAGTCAATCGATCACTCACTGAAATGGTTTCCAATAATGCCTGTTTTTGGGGAATTTTAGCATTAAGAGAAAAGATAACTTGATCAGCTAAATCTGAGGAAGAAACACCGGTAGATAATTGCATCATGGCCGGTAAATCAAATTGGCGACCCAAGGCAAAGGCTTTTTTAAGTTGAGACAACAGAGCTTCAGCAGATTTTTGGACTTGAGTCACTGGTTCAGTGACTATAGGTAATTCATCACATTCGGCCAAAATAAAAGGTTCGGTATGAACAAAATTGGTGATATGAATACGGGACAAGCCTTTAACAATAGCATGGAGACTACCATCAGTTTGTAAAATATGTTCAATCCGAGCGATGACACCAACTTGATAGATGTCTTTAAGTTCAGGTTTATCAATATCAGGAGATTTTTGAGCGGTAATAATGACTAAACGATCGTATTTGTCATAGGCTTCCAATAAAGAATTGCTGGATTCTTTACGACCAAAAAACAAGGAAGTTTCCACAGAAGGAAACAAAACCACATTACGCAGAGGGATTAGAGGTAGAATTTTTTTCATTATTTAGCAGTCTATCATTTTAACTGCTAAGTGTCAAAGAGATAATTTCGCTTTTTTGGGTTAAAATAAAGCGATGTCAGATAAAAAAAAATACGGCATAGTCGCCATCATTGGCAGACCTAATACGGGTAAATCAACTTTATTGAATGCTATTTTACAACAAAAAGTAGCTATCACCTCTCCCTTACCGCAAACTACCAGGAGAAATATTAGTGCAGTTTATGAAGATGAGAGAGGGAAAATTTTATTTATAGATACTCCCGGAGTTTTGGGAAAAGTTGAGGATTTAATTGGCAAAAAAGTTAATTTAGAGTTACCAAAGACTTTGAGTAATATTGATGTATTGGTGGTGGTAGTTGATATTTCCCGGCCGAAAAATGAAGAGGAAAATAAGGTAATTGCCTTGGTGAGAAAAAGCGAAGCCAAAAAAATCTTGGTGTATAACAAAATAGACAAGGCGGTGGGGAGTAAAGATCATTTTGCCGATTACAATTATTTGGAAGATGAATTTGATGAGTGGGTCAAAATATCGGCCCTAAAAGAAAAAGGAGTTAAAGAAGTAGTCAATAAAATTTTTTCACTATTACCAGTAAAAATTACTGGAGCAACGAAAACTAATATAGACAGCTTCCAGCGTGTGGATAGACCGATTATTGATTCCAGTCCCGAGGAATATGTGGCTGAGTTAATTCGAGAAAAAGCTTATCTCTTTTTAAGAGAAGAAATCCCTTACAGTATCCAAGTAGTGGTTAAAGAAATTCAAAATAAAGGGAAAATTATAGTAATTGAGGCAGATATTGTCACCACTACCGACAGATACAAAAAAATTATTATTGGTAAAGGTGGTCAAAAAATCAAAGAGATTGGTTATAACGCGCGTAAAGAATTAGAGTTAATGACCCAAAAAAAGGTTTTTTTGGGTTTGGAAGTCAAGGTAGATAAACATTGGATGGAGCAATTTTAATTGACACATAACAAGCATTGCTTTAGACTAAATATAGTTATAAGTTAAATTTTAAAATGACAACAAAAAGAAAAGGGACTTGGTTTGTAGCCGGACTCCTAGGAGCAGTGGCTGGTGCGATTGGAGGTTTATTATTGGCTCCTCAAAGTGGTAAAAAAACCCGCCAGGAAATTTCAAATTTAGCCGCGGAACTATCGCTGAAAGTTAAAGGTAAAGCTTTGAAAACAAAAAAAGAGGTCACAGCGGCTTTTGGTAAGTATTCGGAAGAAGGCAAAATCAAATACGAAAAAATTAAAAATTCTTTGATGGGTAAGGTAGCTTCCTTAAAAACTGCCGGCGAGAAAATTGATAAGGTTAAATACGGTAAATTAGTCGATGAGGTAGTGGTTGAATTTAAAGATGATTTGAAAAGTACTAAAAATGCAGCCGTTAAAATCGCTGGCTATCTGAAAAAAGATTGGGAGAAAATCAAAAAATCTTTAGCCTAATTCAGCAGCGATTAAATCGTTGAGTTTTTTTAAACTGTCGGTGTTAATAATTGAGACCGACAGTTTTGCTTTCATAGCTTTTTCCACTTTTTTAAGAGATGTTGAATCGAGTAGATCTGATTTAGTCAAAATTAAAATTTCTTTTTTAGAAGCGAGACAACTGGAATAATTAGTTAGTTCTCGGCGGACAATATCGTAGGCTGTTTTTAGATCAGGATTATCGACAGCGAGACAATGAATTAGTAACTTGGTTCTTTCGATGTGTTTTAAAAACTTAATACCCAGACCTTTGCCAGTGCCAGCCCCTTCAATTAATCCTGGAATATCGGCGATAACTTTATTACCCTTGGTAACGCCTAAATTCGGTTCCAGAGTGGTGAAGGGGTAGTTGGCGACTTTAACATTAGCTGAGGTTAATTCATTTAATAAAGAGCTCTTACCAGCATTAGGTAAACCGATAAAACCAACATCAGCAATTAATTTTAATTGTAAAAAAATATTTTTAGGATCAACTTTTTGACCGGGTTGAAATTCTTGAGGGGTCTGATTGGTGGCAGAACGAAAATGCCAATTACCCCAACCACCTCGACCACCTTTGGCCCCCAAAAAAATTTCGCCGACAGTGGTTAACTCATGACTGGTGCCATTATCGTAGGAAATAACCGTGCCTATAGGAACTTCTAAAACAACATCTTTACCATTCCGACCAGTACGATTATTAGGACCACCTTTTTGACCATCTTGAGCGGCAAATTTTTTGGAATAACGAAAGAGATTAAGGCGACTAATATCAGAGACGGCTTTAAAATAAAGATTGCCGCCGTTACCACCTTTACCACCATCAGGACCGCCTTTGGGCCGAAAAGCGTCAGAATAAAAATGAACTAAACCATCACCGCCGTTACCACCTTTGATAGTAATTCTAGCTTCATCGATTAACATGACTTATTTTAGCGCATCCAAATAGTCTTGTTTTTGACGAAAACCAATGAGAGTATTTTTAAGTTGACCTTGGTTAAAGATAAGGACTGCAGGTACAGAGGCAATGCCGTATTGAGAAGCTAAAGAAGAATTGTCATCAACATTTAGTTTACAGACTTTAACTGTACCGGAAAGTTCATTAGCCAACTCATCAATAACCGGACCCAGCATTTGACAAGGACCGCACCAAGGCGCCCAAAAATCGACTAAAACCGGTAGTTCAGATTGGAGAACTTCGGTCTGAAAATTATCTTGAGTGAGAGTGATGGTAGACATAGATTAATCTTTTTTATTAACTAATTTGGCAGTATAAATAATAGTTTTAAGAGTACCATCGGAAGCTTCAATATGAGTGGAACCGGAGAGGGTGACATATTGAGCCAGATAATCGGAGAGGGCAATTTTTAATTCTTTAATTTGAGCTTGATAATCTTTGATTTTTTCAACCAAGGTGGTAGATTCGGGCAATTTTAAGACTTTTTGTTTGGCTAAAGTTTTGAGTTTGGTCATTTTTTGGGCTTCAGCGGTAGCGTCTTTGTATTCTTGGTTGTTGTCTAAGATGTCTGAGAGCATGCCGGTTTGAGTTTTGAGTTCCTGAGTTAAAAGTCGCAGTCGGTCGTCATGACTTTTAATTAGATTTTCAATATTAATTAAAGTGTCGGAATTAGCCATACCGTTTAATTTAACAATTAAGAATTTTTTCTTCAAGAGAACAAAGTTGCTCAATTGAGGTCAACTGAACAATTTCTTGACGCAAGGCTTTGGCGCGAGGGTGTCCGGAAACATATAAGAGAAAATGACGACGCAAAGGATCAAAACGACGATGAGGAAAAATTTTTAAAAAATTTTGAGCGTGTAACAGCATAGCTTGATATTTTTCTGTAAAATTAGCCTGTTTTCCAGTAAAAACCCATGGATTACCCATGGCTGCCCGACCGATTAAAATCCCGGGGATATGATATTTTTGCGAATATTCCAGAGCTTTTTGACTTGAGTCAATATCACCATTGCCAAAAAAATAAACTCCGGCTGATTTAGCCAATTTACCGGCCCGGGAAATAGCCTGCCAATCAGCTAAACCGGCATAACCCTGCTTGAGAGTGCGACCATGTAAAGTTAAGAAATCCAAATTAAAATTCAATAAAAAAGGAATCCATTGACGACTGACATCAGCCTCAATGCCGAGACGAGTTTTAACAGAGAGGGTGGGAATAATTTTAGTTTGGTGTTGGGAATATTGTAGATTTCTATTGATAGCTTCAATAACCTTGGGTTTTAATTTCAGACTATTTATGGAAACTTTATTAGTAGCAAAATCATCAATAGCCGTTTTAACAGAATTAATAATGTCTCCAGCCAATTGAGGTTGAGCAATCAGGGCCGCACCGGAACCATGTTGAGTCACAGTTTTGGCCGGACAACCGAAATTAATATCGATACCATCAAAACCCAAGTGACAAAGAATTACCGCAGCGGTATAAAAAGATTGAGGGTCTTTGCCAAATAATTGCCCTATTATCGGACGTTCTTGGGGTGAGAACAAGAGAGTATCATAGAGTTTTACCGCATTGTGAGCCAATCCTTCAGCACTGACAAACTCGGTAAAAATTAGATTGGGTTTGGCAATTTGAGTTTGAGTTAATCTAAAAGCGGCATCAGTAATCCCGTCCATGGGAGACAGACCTAAAAGAAATTGACTAGCATTGAGAATATTTTTTAACGGTGTTCTTTGAGCCATTGGGTGAGAGCGTCGGCAGAGATTGAGAGACGATCTTTAAAGTTGTCATCATTAATAGATACGGAAATCAAGGAGGAATATTGTTTAAGAAAATCTTGGTGTTGTTGATAATTGTCCCGAAGACGACCGGCACTGTCATGATACTGTTTGTAAGCGTGAATTTTTTCTAAAAAAGGATAACTAATATCCAGACTGATTAAAAAAACTTGATATGGCGCTTGTTGGATATGTGCCTCAATATTTGGCCATTGACGATCGACACTGGCGTCAAAAATAAAGGGTTGGCTTGATTGAAGTAAATCTAGACAACGTGTCCTAGCACGGTGGCGAAATTCCTCTTCATCAGGGAAAGTTAAGTCCTCAATAACCTCAGTTCTAATAACATCGTTGGAAATAATGGGTAAATTGAATTGATGACTCAAATAATGGGCAATGGGTGACTTGGAGGAGCCGATGGGACCGGCAAAGGTGACTAAATATTTCATTTCTTTTTGTTTCGGCGAGCAAACTTGGCGCCAACACGAGCATGGTGGGTTCGGGAATCATAAACCGATTGACGTTGATGTTTAAAATCGTTTGATTTTTTAAAGTTTCTTTGGGAAGAATCTTTGGGTTTTTTAAACGGTTTTCTGTCGAAACGTTTTTCCTCACGTTCACGTCTCTCCGGGTGACGATCGAGAGCCTCTTGGTGGCGAGCTTGACCCTCGGGGGTGAGAAAGGGATCAGGTTGAGCATAGTCAACAATAATAGACAAATCACCTAATTTATAGCCATGTAAAGCGGTTTTGGCAGCGATAGCCTCATCCAAATTTTCAAATTCCACAAAGGCCAAACCACGACTTTTACCCCAACGGTTATGCATGATTTTGATAAAAATTACCTTACCAAAGGGAATAAAAAGGCTAAGTAACTCCCCTTCCGTATAACGATAAGGCAAGGAACCGATAAAAAGACGTTTACTGGGTGAAAAATTTTTCTCCATACAGGGATATTATATAATAATTGTCATGTTTGAATATGAAAGACTGGTTTTAGGAGAACTGGCGACCAATTGTTACCTATTATGGGATAGTCAAAGTCAGGAATCAGTGGTGATAGACGCTGCCGACAGTGCGGAGACAATTTCTGAAGAAATAGGAAAAAGGCAACTGATACTTAAATACGTCATTTCGACTCACGGGCATTTTGACCATAATTTAGCGGCGCTGGATTTGAAATTAATTTATCAAGTGCCTTTTTGTGCCAGTCCAAAAGACTTCTTTTTATTAGCCAGACAACAAGAAAGTGCTAACCATTTTTTAGGAGCAAAAATTCAGGTACCGAATTTTAAAAAAATTGACATTGATCTGGATAAAACCCAGAGTTTAAGCTTGGGTGAGCAAAAAATAAAAATTATGAAAACACCCGGACATACTCCCGGAGGGGTGTCAATTTTGGCGGATAAATTTTTATTTGACGGAGATTTGATTTTTGCCGGAGGCATGAGAGGTGACACCAGACATCAATACAGTTCCAATAGAGAAATGTTTAGAAGTATTTGTAAAGTTTTAAAACTACCCGATGAGGTAGAAATATTGCCGGGACATGGGGAAAAAACAACTGTGGCTGAAGCCAGAGAGTGGTTTAATTGTCAGTATTGCGAATGGAATTAATGGTCTCTTCAAAACTTTGATGATTGTCTTGTTGAAGAGAAGTTAAGAGTTCGATTACTGAATCTTCAAAATATTTTTTAATCCCTTGGGTCTGATCGGGGGTGAGTTTAAGTTCAACGGCTAGTTCATCGATAGTTTTCATAGAGAATTATAACTTTTTACGATAAAATATCAAAATGCTACCCCGTCGTCCCGCCTCTTCGGCGGGCTGCCGATGAGGCAGCTAATGGTAGAATTTGTAATGTGGTTTACATATGTTCTAAGAAGTAAAAAGAATCATTCTTTATATGCCGGTTACACTGGAGATATAAACAAAAGATTTAAGGAACATAATAAAAAAATAGGAAGCAAATATACGTCACGAAATGCTCCTTTTGAATTAATATTTTTTGAAGCATTTAAAGATAAGAGGGATGCAACTGCTGCCGAAGTGTTTTGGAAGAGTGGTTACGGTAGAGAAGTATTAAAAGATAAGATAAAATATAGCTTGGAAGACTAAAATGTTTGTACACCATCGTCCCGCCTCTTCGGCGGGCTGCCGATGAGGCAGCTAATGGTAGGACATTTTGTTTGTACCCCGTCGTCTAATGGTAGGACATTACGCTCTGAACGTAAGAATTGTGGTTCGAATCCATGCGGGGTAACAAAACAAATAACATAAAGTAAATAAATCTTGGAATATTTTTCTTTGCTATGATGGTATAGATGACTCAAAATAGAAAAAGTAAAATTGTGGCGACGGTGGGGCCGGCGACGGAAAGTGAAAAAGTCTTGAGCGAAATTATTCAAAACGGAGTGAATGTTTGTCGATTAAACACTAAATATAATGATAAAAGTTGGCATCAAAAAGCAATTAGAAATATTAGAAAAGTAAGTGGTAGTAAGGTGCCGATACTTTTGGATATTCCCAGACTTGATTTTGAAATTTTTGAAAATGTGGATATGGTGGCCGTATCATATATTAAAAATGCGTTAGAGATTGAGAAAGTAAAAGAGAGATTAAAAAGACAGGGACGAAAATTACCGATTATTGCCAAGATTGAAAATATCTCAGCGCTCAAAAATTTGGAAGAAATTATTCAAGTGGCAGACGGAGTCATGGTAGCTAGAGGCGACCTGGGAAGAAATATTCCGATTGAAGAATTAGCTACATTACAGGGAAAAATTATTGATACCACCAGATTAGCCAACAAACCGGTAATTGTGGCTACAGAGATGCTGCTATCCATGACTAAAAATCCCCTACCGACTCGAGCGGAGGCTTCTGATGTGGCTCATGCTTTGTTTGACGGAGCCGATGCGGTGATGTTGTCGGAAGAAACTTCGATTGGAGAACATCCAGTGGAAGCAGTTAAAGTAATGAGTAAAATTTTAGGTTTTAGTGAGAAAAACGGTGATATCAAAGAAATTGAACATAATAACTACACTTTAGGGGAAACAATAATTAAGTCGGCTAAAGATTTATCAGAATTTGCAGATGCAGTCGTTGTCTTTACAAAATCCGGAGGATCAGCGCAAAAATTAAGTAATTATCGTCTCAAGAAAAATATCATTGCCATTACCGACCAAGAAGAAGTAGCAAAATTATTAAATCTATCTTATGGGGTAATCCCCTATTTTAAAAAATTTACTGATAAATATTTTGATAAAAATCACGATATTTTTGAAGAACTTAAAAGAGCAAAACTGATTAAAAATAAAAGCAAACTACTTTTGATACATGGAAACAACTGGTTGGAAAGCGGTTCGGTGAATGCCCTTAGTTTTGTAGAAGTCTAGTTTTTATAGTAAGACTTGATTTGAAATAAAACGTACCAAACAAGAAGACCTTGGATAATTAAAGACCCTAAATTAGAGGTAATTAAACTGTGTAGAGCGGTTAATAAGGAGGCATAAAAACTAAAATACCAGCCCTTCTGGGTCCGTTTAAACAATCCCGGTAAAGCAAGGACTTGGAGAATGAAAGTTGAAAGAGCAATCAAAGTGGATAACTGAGCAAAAAGACTTAAACCTCTAAAAATGCTAAATGGTGTTAGGAAAGTACTGACACCAAAAGCCGCCAACATCACAGGGAAAGCAAAAACTAATAGAACTAAACTAAGATAAGGACCATATTTAACGATAAATTCTTTGACTTTTTTAGGCATAGCTGGAGCTTTTTTACCAAAGTACAAAGCTAACCAGTCTTCGATGGGTTGGAGAAAATCAAGTTTAGTCATAGCTGTATTAAACATTAAGAATTTGAGCTTGTCAATTGAGATTGAGCAACTATGTTACCAACTCTAAGTAAGGAATCAAAGGTGCCGGCGTCTTCCCAGATACCGTCAAAAATTTTGACAGTTAATTCATTTTTGTCCAAATAAAACTTTTGGAGGTCGATAATTTCCAATTCACCACGAGGTGAGGGTTTAAGATTTTTGGCGGCTGCAGAAACACGATTATCAAAAACATAAAGTCCTACGACAGCATAATTACTTTTGGGTTTTTGAGGTTTTTCTTCAAGACTAATGACTTTACCATTTTTATCAAATTCCACCACGCCGTAACGCTGAGGGTCTTCAACTTGTCTAGCAAAAACCAGACCACCACTGTTGAAGTTTCTAATATCTTGAGAAAAATCTTGTTGTAGAAAAATATTATCACCTAAAATCATAGTGACATTGTCATTACCAATAAATTTTTCACCCAAAATGAAGGCTTCGGATAGACCGCGAGGTTCTTTTTGAACAATATAACTAAATCTGGCACCAAATTCCGAACCGTCACCTAATAAATTTAAAAATTGTCCGGAATAATCAGGAGCAATAATAATGAGAATGTCTTTAATGCCAGCATCTAACAAGGTCTGTAAAGGGTAATAAATCATCGGTTTGTTGTAAACCGGTAAAAGTTGTTTACTGGTGACTAGGGTTAAAGGGCGAAGTCGAGTGGCTTTACCGCCAGCTAAAATTATCCCTTTCATTATTTTTTCCTCCAAATGATTTTATTGTAGACAAACCAATTAAGAGGAATGGTTAAAAGAAAAATAGCGATAATTTGATAGAGAAGGAAATAATCCCCGAAGAGGTTGGTTAACAGAGCAATAACTGTAGAGGGAATTAAAATCCCGGTAACTAATGAGGAGGCGTTGAAGGTTAAAAACTTACCTAGAAGGGAGCTGCCAGTAATTTTTTCCTTGGAAAAAGTCCAGAGATTATTCCAAGTGAAGTTGGAAATAATAGAAAGTTCGGCAGCCAAAGCATTGGCTAAACCATTGACGGTACTGGTAGAAGCAATCCGAGGAGTAAGAAAATTTTTAAAGAGACGTCCACCAACTACATTGACAATAAAACCAATACCACCAACTACAGCAAATTTTAAAAACTTCTGAGTCAGTTCATCATACCAACGCATTTTAAGAGCCACCATGAAAATATCTTTGGCGGTTTTTGATTCAATTTTAGACTCACCAGCATTACGGACGTGGAATTCTAAAGGAATTTCTTTAAACTTGGCGCCCATTTTGAGGGTTTCGTAGAGAAGTTGGAGTTTGTAACCAAAGCTTTTAGTGTATAAGTGGGATGCGTCCAGATTCATTTTATCAATAAAACCTTTGACGCGAGTAACTTTCAAACCGGTGGTGGGATCGGTAACTTGGAAGAAATTTTTGAAAGGAAAAAACATTAAAAAACGAGCGACAAAACCACCGACTTCGGAAAAGAAAACTCTTTTAAAACCCCAACCTTTAGGATTGGAACCACCTTTGATTTTTCTAGAACCAATAACGTAATCGTAACCATCATCCATGGCTTTTAACATGACTGGAATAGTCTCCGGGGGGTGTTGAAAATCACCATCAAATTCAAAGACATAATCGGCTTTGAGGTGGTCCATAGCATGTTTAAAACCAACTAAATAAGCGGCACCAATACCATTTTTGGTGGGATTGGTATAAAGGTGAACATTTTTGTATTTACGAGACAATTTTTCAACTACTTTACCGGTACCATCGGGAGAACTATCATCAACGACTAAAATATGCATATTCCATTTTTTGTCCAGACTGGGGAAGGTTTTAGTACACAAATATTCAATCATTTTGCCGATGTTATCGGCTTCATTGTAAGTAGGAATGATAATAACTGCAGTCTCTTTAGCCTTAGTTTGAGTTTTCATAAGTTTATATTAGCACAATGATAAAATAAGCTATGAAATTTGATGTTTTAACCTTGTTTCCCGAAATGTTTGAAAGCGTTTTTAGTAAGAGTATTATAGCCCGAGCAATTAAAAATAAGCGAATAAAAATTAATTACCACAATCTAAGAAAATGGGCCTGGAATAGTTATGGCTCGGTTGATGATCGGCCATACGGAGGTGATGTGGGGATGCTGATACGAGTGGATGTGGTGGATAGGGCAATTGAAGAAACCAGAAATCAGAAACAAGAAACTAGAATAATACTGTTGTCGGCGAGAGGGAAAAGATTAACTCAAAAAGATGTGCGAAGGTTGTCAAAAGAAAAAAACATGATGTTAATTTGTGGACATTATGAAGGTTTTGATGAAAGAATTTCAGAGCTAGTGGACGAAGAAATTTCGATTGGTGATTATGTATTAAGCGGTGGGGAAATTCCGGCGATGGTATTGATTGATTCAATTTCACGATTAATTCCAGGAGTTTTAGGAAAGGATGAATCAAGTGTAGTGGAAAGTTTTTCCCAGGGAAAAAATATTGAACATCCTCAATACACTCGACCAACCGAATATAAGGGCAAAAAAGTGCCGAAAGTCTTGTTGTCAGGAGATCCTAAAAAAATTAAGGAATGGCAAAAATCTAAATCCCGCTGATAATAATCAGAGCCAAGAGGGCAAAAAGTAAATATTCGACAATAATAGATAGTTGTAAATCACGGCGACGACTGTGGTGAACTAAACTCCAAATAAAATAAAAAACCACAAAAGCATAAAGAACTTGACGCTGAAAATGAGAGTGACCATGGTTACCAAACAGGAGAAATGAAATAATGGTCACCAGAGAAACTACCAATAGAAGGATGTAATCAAAGGGCTGTTTTTTAATTTCTTTGAAGATAATCATTTAAAAAATACTCCCCTGTTGAGTAAAAATAAGTAACATTAAAATGACCATCAAAAAACCAATATGACCAGCGGAAGAACCAGTGAAACGAGAGGTGCCTTGTTTAAGAGTAATGTAAGAATCGATAATTAAAACGACAACAATAATCCCAAAAATAACGGTGCCCAAAATTTTACTTAAAAATAGAGGATTAATTTTAGGAGAAGAGACCGGAGGAGAAACTTCAACAGTAGAACCTAAAGCTTGGGATTGAGATTGAAGAGGGGTAGGTGAAGTTTCAGCGATTTTAGATTGCTGAGGAGTGGGGGTGGCAAAATGTTGGACCACCAGAGTGGTTTTAACACCATTGAGGACACCATTGACCACACCAATACCGATTTCTTGATATTTACTATTGACAATATTATCTCGATGAGTTGGAGAGTTCATCCAAGCTTTTAACATGGACTCAGTATCATAAAAATCACGAGCTAAATTTTCCCCAGCTACAGTATAATGGTAACCGGCCTGTTGGAAAAAATCCCAAGGACTTTTACCTGCCGGAGAATTGTGAGCCCAGTAATCATTTTGGAACATATCTTCAGCCTTCAGAACCGCAGATTCTGAGAGCAAAGCGTTATATTTCAGAGGTGGTAGACCGAGTTTTTGTCTTTGCAAATTGGTCTGATCGAGGACTTTTTGGACAGTAATTTCCGAAGAATAACCCAAGATTCCAGGCTTGAGCATACTTAACGATTTGATTAGAGACTGATTGAGAAGATAAACAGCAATAATAACACCTAAAAATGAAGGGTGCAGGAGAAGAGCTCGGTGATTATTCCTTTCTTGAGGAATAAAAAGTAAAGAAAAAAACCCTTTCATAAATTCAGTATAAACTAAATTTATCGGATTTTGAAAGAAAGTAGGTAAGGAATAATAAAAGAAATAATGGGGGTAAGAACAAGGTACGAGGTGGGTAAACAAGTAAAACGAGACAGATAATAATCAACTGTCAGTGCCAGGAGTGATGATAGTAAAAGAAAAACCGGTTTTTTGAGAAAAAATAAATTAACTATCAGAGCTAGAACAAAGGTGAAAGGAATTATGGCTAGACATTTTTTATCCTCAGAGGCGGGTGAGTCTTCAGGAAAATAATCAGGAGCAGTGGATAAACCTAAAACAGATGAGTTTAAAAATCCGGAGGCAGGAGTGTTAAAAGTGGCTTCACCCAAAGGAGTGGCACTGACAATTTCTGAAAAAGAGCCGGTGGCACAACCATTACCGACTTTAATCTTAAAAAAGTATGGAACACCTGCATCTAGATTGTTAATGGTGTAACTAGTGGTACCAGGAGGACCAATATTAGGGTTGGCAAAAGTGGCGGCATGCGTTTCTTGGCTATAAGCGATTAGGTAATAAGTAAAAGTATCATTAGGTTCCGTCCAAAATAAAGTGACTGAATTGATACCCGGCACTACTTTGTTAATAATGGGGGTATATCTGGGAATGGACTGATGACAACCTGTAGAGGATGATGAAGGTTGGTTACAATCAAAATTGAAAATGATATCTGATTGATAGTGGGAATTTTGAAAAAGATTGTCAGCTTGACGAGGGAAAGAAAATTGCCAGAATAAATCAAGACTTTCTTTGGCTTTGAGAGTGGTTAAAAAAGTGAATTGATGATGAAGTTGGTTGAGGTTACCACCGTAGAGAACTTGGTGGCGTCCAATGATGCTTAAATTGATTTGATCTGATAAATAATCTGAAGAAAGCGGTTCCAATCTTAAACTAAGAGGACAATCAGTATTTTCCGGATTGGTAATTTTAAGAGAATTTTGGCCGCTAAAGCCAGGATAGATATTTTTAGCTTGATAAAAATTAGCAATAATCAATTCCTTGGCCATAACCGGTTTGGTCAAAAGTAGAAACAGACAAAGAATAAAAATCATTCAAAATTAAACTCCTGGGGAGCGAGATTACTAAAGGTAACCATAAATTTTTTAGACAAGCCAGAGGCAGGAACACAGGTACCGCCACTGCTGCAAGTGCCTAGGAAAAAATCTCGGGAAACAAAACCTTGTTCATCAATTTGCTCGGGTAAAATTTGCCCAAAAATCTGTTGATCGCCGGCAGCATCTTGATAATCAATGGTATAACTCATGTCGGCGAGAGTGGTAGCCAATCCGGAAATGGTCAAAGTAATCTTGGAGACACTCAATCTAGACTCTAAATTGACAGTTGGTAAAGAAGCAATTTTTAACCAGGGACCTAAACCGGAAAATTGTCTTTGCCAATAAAAATTATCCAAATCGTCAGCCTGAAAAGAAGTAACTAAATTATCATCTTGAAAGAGCTTTAAATTGGCAGTGGTTTGCGTACTGGGAAAAAACACAGTCAGGCTTTGGAGAGGTGATAATTGGCTACTGTCTATAGTTAGTGGCGATGAATTATTGAGAGAATAGGTTAAATTTGATAAATCTAAAACCTGGGTCAGAGAATTATTAAAGAGAGTAAAAGCATATTTATCGACTCTGTTAATAACTAAATCAGGTAAAACAACAATGGGATAATGTTGTGGTAACTCAGAGTTGCCGGCGGAATCGGTGGCGGAAACGGAAACTATATTTTCACCAACTTCCAGAGGAGACAAGGTTGGGTAATCAATAATTTCCGAACCAAGATCAGTAACCAAAAGGTTTAGATCTGGATTGAGTGGCAATCGAGAGTCGAGTAAGTGAGTTTGGAGATCAGCTATTTCTAAAACAGAGGTGGTATCAGAGTCATGATTTAAATCGGTGAGCCTAAAAATAAGTTTAAAAAACTTTCCCGCCAGATGACTAAGATTACGGCTCAGATGAAGCCAACCAGAATCATGATCTAAATTACTACTGTCCAAATTACCATAAGTGAGAATTTTTTCTAAAATATTTTCACCGGAAGAATCGGTTAAATAAACATCAAAAAAATTATATTCAGCAATGTCTTGGCTGCGAAAACGAAAGGCAAAATCTAGATGAGCCGAGACTGATTGGGGTATAAAAATATCTTGAACAAACAAAGGGTTGTTATTATCCAGGGTTGCAGAGAGGGAGCTGTGAGTAGCAGGAAAAATAATTAGATTGCTAGTAGGAGCTGTAGTGTCAAATTTAAGTTGGGAGCTGAAAAAATCTTCTTCTTTATCTTCGAGATGATTGTAAATATCCACAGCTAAAGAACGAAAAGAATATAAACCATCACCTTGAGGTGCTGAAAAATTAAACTGATATTGACCGGATTGGGCTTCATCAAAAAGAATCCAGGGTCCGAAATTAAAAGAGTAATATAAAAAAATTTTTTGAACACCACTATCATCGAGAGCTTTAACGGTAATAGGGACAGAATTTTGATTAGTGACCTGAAAGGGTAACTCTTCAATCTCAGACTGAGGTGGATTTTGTTCGGCGATGGAAAAACTGAGACTGTGATAGGTGGCGGTGGAGTTGAAAGTAGCTAAAACAGGCAACGAAACCTTAAAATACAACAGTAAAAAACTGACTAAAGTAAGAATGATTTTCACGGAGACTGGAGACCGGTAAATTTAAAGGAGAGATTGGATAAAGACTGTCCGGCATGAGTATTATCAACATCGTCGAGAGTGACCTGAAAACGATACTGAGAAGCAGTATTTTGAGACAAAGTGTCAATGTCCTGAGTAGAGTCACGCCAATCTTTTAGATTGGCAGTAGCGACATCGGTCCATTGAGTACCAATTAATTTTTGAAAAGTAATGTGAATTTTATCACCAATAATGGGCCAAGCAGGGGCATTTTCAGTGGGAGAAAAATCTTCCAAACGGACACTGATTTTCAAAGAAATCGGAGAAAGACTGTTGTTTTTTAAATAAAAATCTTGGCTACTACTGTAACCTGAACTCATATTGTTATGATTAGAGGCAACAGCGAGAGTATTACTCCAATTTTGAGAATCGGCACTGATTTGTAAATCGGCGTTGCCGGTAGTAAAGGTCAAGGAAGCGGTTTTAGCTTGAGAACTAAATAAAGCTCTGGCTGATTTGGTAGCAAAGACGATAACTACTAAGACTGATAGGAGTATAAAAATTTTTTTCATTTTAATTAGAAATAAAAATAACAAATATAAAGTAAATAATAATACTAATATTTTAAAAGATGCAAGAGGCAAATTAGCGTTTGGGTGATTGACGAATGAAGAAGGTGGCCAATAAAAGTCCTAATAAAATACCGCTTAAATCAAAGAGAGTGTCGGTAAATTTACCGGTACGTCCGGGAATAAAGCTTTGATGAAACTCATCACTGAGAGCAAAAAGATAGGCCCAAATAAAACTAAGCTTGAGATCGAAAAAGGCATAAAAAAGCAGGAAAGCTAAAATAATATATTCCCCTAAATGCAATAGTTTAAAGAAAAGAAAACGAGGCAGAATTTGGGGAGTGATACCAGTAGTAGGCAGACCGGAGAAATAAAAAATGATTCCCATCCAAATGAGGGCAGGAATTAATCGGAGTAGAGTTTTGGAAATAGAATCGGTGATAGAAATAGGATACTACCTGTGGCTAAAAACAGCCAGGAGAAGGTGTTGAAATCCGGTGAACTGGGAGTAAAGACAGCTTGTCTGGCAATAGCCGACTGTGTACCTAAAACCGCGGGAGTGGAGATAGGGCACAGTGGAGCTGATTTAGTTTTGGTGGTAGTAGTTTTTTTACTTTTAGCTTTTTTAATAAAAGGTAAAACTTCTAAAGTCCCCTGCTGATAATCATAAATTTTGTTAGAACCAGCTTTTTTAAGATGAAAAAGAAGGGGGTATTTACCCTCGGGTAGTTTTTGAGAAGCTGATAAAGATAAATTAACGGTAGCAAAATCATTTTGATAATTATTAAAAGCAAAATAAGGAGAAGAAAAAGGATGCACCAGACGAATAGAATAAAGATCGGCAGACCTGAGACTTAAAGTAATATTAAAATCCTCCCCGGCTCTGATTTTATCGGGGATAAAAATAATATCTACAGGATGTAATTCTGACGACTCAACAGACAAATCTTGACAACTAAAATTCCCAAAACCGGGACTGGGTGGGGCAAAACACCAGTTACCATCACTTTGGAATGAATAGGAGAGATTTTTAGGCGCTTTGGAGTAACTGATGGTCTCTTGATTAAAATGAACAGAATCACCGGAATTATTGAGAAAAGAACCTGAAAAGGTAAATTGATAATATTGATGCGAAGCCAGATCGATATCGACTGACAGGCATTTCTTGTTCTGAGATGAATCAAAAATACAAAGATTTTTTAAGGGGATATTTTGCTCATGGGGGTTATAAAATTCGACCCATTCCGAGCCATCTTCAGGATTGGGCATAATTTCAGTGATATAAGGATATTGGGATTCAAAAAGAGTTGGGGTTGGAATTATGGAAATTTCAGGTGTAGGTGAGATACTGGGTAGAGCTAAGGAAATAATGTCTACTGGATTACTGTCAAAGCTTTGCTGGTGCTTAAAGTGATTAGCGATACGAATTTTAATAGAATTTTGGGGTTGAGCTTGATTGATTTTAAGATAAGCAGAAGCTGTAGCTAAAAAATTTTCACCAATAATTAAATTTTGACAGTCATCATAGCGATTGGCACAAGCAGGGAAAATGGAAATATCACTATTGTTGGACACGGCCTTATAGTGAAAAGTAGTACCAATGTCAGAGGCAGTAACATTGAAGGTAATGGGAAAAGTTTCGCCGACCAAAACCTCGGCAGGAAAATTCAAAATAGACACCGTAGTGGCCGCTAAAATTTTAGAGGGAAAAAATAAACAAAGTATAAAAATAATCAGACTCACTAAATTAAAGTAATAAAAATTACTTTAATTTGTCAAGGGCGATGTCCAGTTTGTGGAGGGTTTTGTCGAAGCCGAGGGCGGGGAGAATGTCGACAATGGGCGGGGTAAAAGCAGAGCCACAAATAGCCACTCGGAGAACCATAAAATATTCACCGACATTCCAATTGTTTGCTTGAATTAAATTCATTAATCTAGCCTGTAAATCGGAGAAATTGTCAGTAAATAATGTTTTAGTTTTTTCGAGCATATCGATAGCGATTTCAGGCCTAGTCCCCTTTTTGAGAAGTAGTTCCGAATCATAATCTACGTCATTAAATAAAAAATTGAGAGTTTGGGGCAGATCACCAAATTTAACTAAACGTTCTTTTAAAACCGGAATTAAAATTTTAATTTGTTCGTCACTGGCATGGGGTAAAAATTTTTGAAAGTAAGGAAAAAGTTCTTTGTCACTTTTTTGACGAATGTAAAGACCGTTAAAGTAATCTAATTTTTTACGATCAAAGACCGGTGATTTTTTGTGAAGATGATCAATAGAAAATTCCTTCACAAATTCATCCAAGGTAAATAATTCTTGGTCGGTACCGGGATTCCAACCGAGAAGCATAAGAAAATTTAGCATAGCTTCCGGCAAATAACCCTCATCTAAAAAGGCTTGGGCAGCGACGGAACCACTCCGTTTACTCATTTTGCCACCACGTGGATCCAAAATAACGGTCAAGTGGACAAATTGTGGTAAAGGAGCGTCTAAATATTTGTATAGAAGAATCTGTTTAGGAGTTGAGGAAATCCATTCTTCACCACGCAAAACGTGGGTGACTTTCATCAAGATATCATCAACCACGGCAGCAAAATGATAGGTAGGAATACCATTAGATTTAATTAGAACTTGGTCATCCAAATCTCGGGTGTTAAAAGAAATTTGACCACGAATGGAATCAGTAAAACGAATGGTCTCATTGTCGGGCATTTTCATTCGAATAACATAGGGTTGACCGCTATCAATTTTTTGTTTGATTTCTTGAGGAGTTAATTTTAAACAATGACGATCATATTTAGGAATTTGTTTTAATTTTTTCTGTTGATCACGGATATGATCAAGACGCTCTTGACTACAAAAACAATAATAAGCCAGACCTTGATCAAGAAGTTTTTTAATATATTTTTGGTAGATATCAAGTCGTTGAGTTTGAACGTAGGGAGCATAGGGACCACCAATGTCTGGACCTTCATCCCAAGATAAACCGTAATTTTTAATGACTTTTAAAATTCGATCTTGGGCACCAACAACTAAACGTTTTTGATCGGTATCTTCAATACGAATAATAAATTGACCACCACTTTGACGAGCCAGAGCATAATTATATAAACAGGTGCGCATATGACCAATATGGTATTCACCAGTAGGTGAAGGCGCAATTCGAGTACGTGCAGGCAAGGATGACATGGCATTATTTTAACATCTAAAATAAGGTAGAATGTTTTATGTCGTCTTTGACTGAAGTGGCATATGCCAGTAGAAAAATAATTAAGTTCGGAAGTTTAGGAATGGGAGTATTTTTACTGTTATGGGTAGGGATTGGGGCGGCCATTAAGGCCTACCAAAAAGCTCACCCTCCTTATATGGCCCCCACAGTCCGTTTTGGAGTATTAGATAAAATTGTCTTCCCTCAAAAAGAGTTCCAGAAAAAGAATTTTGTAGCTGAATTACCCAATGACGAGTTTCCGGTATTTAAAGATCAAGCTAATGTTTACGTAATTTATAGACCTAAAAGTCCGGTAATGGCCTTGGAATTTGGTAAAAGAACCGCGGCTCTAATGGATTTTACTAATGAAGCACAGCAAATTTCGACTGGGGTGTATCGATTTACTGATAATACTCAAAGTCGGAGCTTGGAAATGAATGTTTTGGAGAGCAGTTTTAAGATGAGTTACCCTTATTTAACCGATCAACTTTTACAAAATCCGGAAAAAATGCCCAGCCGTGAAGAAGCGATCAGTCAGGCTAAAGCTTTTTTGCAAAAAGCTGAGAAATTAAGTCCCGATTTGGAAAACGGGACTCAAGAAGTCAGTTTTTGGAAAATTAATTACAATGGCTTACAAAGAGTTGAAGGGTTATCAGAAGCCAATATAGTGAGAGTAGATTTTTTCAGAGAAAAACTGGCTGATGGAATCACTATTGTTAGTACTAACCCTCAAGAGTCACCGGTATCAGTTCTGGTGTCTGGATCAACTGTCAACAGTAAAAAAATTGTGGAAGTAAATTATAAACATGTGGAAATAGATACTGCCGAAAATTCGGCCTCAACTTATCCGATAAAAACTGTACAACAGGCCTTTGAAGAGCTAAAAGCCGGTAATTATTGGCCAGCCAGTGACGGTAATGGTCAAGATATAGTTATCAGAAAAGTTTACTTGGCTTATTTTGAACCGGTAACGTTGACGCAATTTTTGCAGCCAGTGTATGTTTTTGAAGGGGACAATAAAAACAATTTTGTCGGTTATGTATCAGCGGTCAGCGATAGTTACGCCAAGTAAGATTGTTTTTAGCCCAATCTAAGAGTAGTTTTGTATCAGCAAACCTATCCTGACTTTGAGCAATGACCGAAATCAGATAATGACCATCGAGATTTAAAAGACCGATAAAACTGGAACCACCTTCAGGAGTCCAACCGGTTTTAAAACCTTCCACCTCTGGAATAACCCCTAAGAGCTCATTGGTGGTAGTTATTGGGTAACTAACACTACGGGTAGTGTCGGTAAGGGTGATTTTTGTGGTTTTGACAATTTGCCTAATAGTATCATTTTGAGCCGCCAAACGACCTAATTGTGCTAAATCGTAGACTGTTGAATAATGAGAAGAATCATGAATACCATCAGGATTGGTAAAATGAGTGTTTTTAAGACCGTATTTTTTAGTGAGTTCATTCATATAATTAACAAAAGCTTGATAGCCTTGAGAATAATGAGAAGCCAGAGTAAAAGCAGCATCATTGGCAGAATGAATTAAGAGTCCAGAAATAAGAGTTTTGACAGTAACTTTGTCACCGGGATGAAGGTTCATAATTTTACCTTCTTGATAAGATTGAGTCACAGTGACAATCTCATCCAAAGGGTAAGTGTTAAGAGCAGTTAAAGCGGTAGCTAATTTAGTGGTAGAAGCTGGATAAATACGCTGATGTTCATTGGCAGCAATGAGAATTTTGTTGGTGGCCACATCAACTAAAATATAAGTATTGGTACTTAGTTGAGGACGAGGAGCTTTGAGAACAACCGGTTGGGGAGGATGCTCGAAATTAAAAGCAATGGATTTAGGGGAAAATTTATAACCGGAAGGCCAGAGTAAAAGCAGAATAATAACCGCCAAAAATAAGCCTAAATAAAAATGAGGATTTTTAAAGATTTTGAGAATCATGATGATTTTTTAAGACTGAGACCAACATCATCGAGTTGAGTCTTATCAACCACACTGGGGGCACCCATCATTAAATCAACTCCGTTACTGCTTAAAGGAAAGGCGTAAACATCCCGAATATTGTCCTCATCCAATAAAAGCATTAACAAGCGATCAAGACCGATAGCCCAACCTCCATGAGGAGGAGCGCCGTATTGAAAAGCGGTATACATGGCCCCAAATTTTTTGATAACCATATCCTGACTATAACCAAGAATTTCAAATGCTTTGACCAAAGTTTCCGGTTCATGATTTCTAATGGAACCTGAGGCCAATTCATAACCATTCAAGACTAAATCATATTGATAAGATTCAATAGAAAGAGGATCTTGAGAATCAAGAGCTTGACGACCGCCTTTGGGCATGGAAAAAGGATTGTGACCAAAATCAAGTTTACCCTCGTCATTAATTTCATAAAAAGGAAAACCGGTAACCCAACAAAAATAGAGTTCATTTTTATCTTTTAATTTGAGCATGTCACCCAAAAGGTTACGGACTTGACCTAAACTTTTATTGGCCACCGAAAGCTGGTCAGCCACAAAGAGAAGTAAATCCCCTTCCTTGAGAGACATTTCTTGAATAAGTTTTTTTTGTAAAGTTTCTGAGAGAAAACGAGCAATACCACTATCCAACAATTTATTTTTAACTCTAGTATAGGCCAAACCCTGGGCACCTTTGCTTTTAGCAGTCTCCTCCAATGCCTCAATTTGGGATTTACTAAAGGCAGCGCCCTGAGGCACGATAATACCTTTGATAACTGCTGATTGATTAAAAATATTGAATTCACTTTGGTTTTTTAAGATCTGAGTAAAATCAACCAGTTCCAAGGCAAAACGTAAATCCGGTTTGTCACTACCGTATTTATTTAAAGCATCCTGATAGGAAATTCTGGGAAAGGGCAGATGAGGAATATGTTTTTGGGGAGCGACAGTTTGATAGGTGTCTTTCATGAGTTGTTCGGCGGTAGTAAAAATCTCTTCAATCGTGGGAAAAGCAATTTCGATATCGATCTGATAAAAGATACCAGCATGTCGATCAGCTCGGGGATCTTCATCACGGGCACAAGGAGCGATTTGAAAATATTTATTGATACCGCCGACCATTAACAATTGTTTGAATTGTTGCGGAGCCTGAGGTAAAACAAAAAATTTGCCTTGATGAATTCGAGAAGGAACCAAGAAGTCACGAGCGCCTTCGGGAGAGGTAGAGGTGAGTAAAGGGGTAATGACTTCAGTAAAACCTTGTTGATCAAGCCAGTTTCTGATAGCCAAAATAAATTTATGTTTCTTTTCAATAATGTTTTGCAGTCGAGGACGACGAATATCGAGATATCGATATTTGAGACGTAATGCTTCATCAAGTTCACTGCCGTCACTGTCTAGAGGAAAGGGGGGAGTCAGTGATTCGGACAGTATATTAATGGTTTGAGGAGAAACTTCAATCTCTCCGGTGATTAAATCTTGGTTAATGGTTTGAGGATCTCTTTTTAAAACCGTACCTTCAATTTCCAGCACCCACTCTTTGCCAATTTTTTTAACAATCTCTTTAAGATCAGCTGAAGATTGATCATTAATAACAATCTGAAGCAAACCACTACTGTCACGTAAATCTAAAAAGGTAAGTTGACCATGGTCACGAACATTGTGAACCCAACCGGCAATTAATACTTTTTGATTAATATGTTGAGAAGTTTCTGAAATTAAAATTCTAGCCATAGCCTATTTTACTTCAAAATAGTTTGAATAATAAGCTGGGGAAAGGAGTGACCTTGCCATTCATTGATATCCAATCGGGCCACAAAAT
>DBPM01000017.1:0-1187 GCA_002304845.1 Candidatus Shapirobacteria bacterium UBA1420 | reverse complement strand
AGATGATCATTGTTTTTGCCTATAGTACGGATATTATCGATGTGACAATTTTTAAATAAAAATTGAGGTTGAGGATTACCGATACCAAAGGGAGCCAGATTATTGATCAGTTTGATATTTTTCAAATTGACCGCATTTAAGTCCATTTTGGCATCAACAGTAATGGTTTTTTGAGGTAAATAATCCTTAAGATAAGTAGATAAGTAGTTAAGCAGTTTCTTTTTCAAGAGGGGGATATTTTTAGACAGAATAGAAAAACCGGCGGCACCTGGATGACCGCCCAAATCAACAAATAAATTGGAAAAACGGCGGAGAGTTTGGATAATATTTAACTCTGAAATAGAGCGACAAGAGCCTTTAGCAATTTCATTTTGAGTCGAAATGACAATCGAAGGCAGAGAATATTTATCAGTCAAACGGCCACTAATCAGACCGATAACGCCAGGATTAAAATCACCACTGATAAAAATAAGTTTTTGAGTCAGGTCAATGTTTTTGTCGGCGATATCCAAGGATTCCTGTTGGAGTTGTTGACGAGTCTGATTGTGTGTTTCCAAAATTTGGGCATATTTATTGGCCTGTAAATGATTTTGACTACATAAAAGTCGGAGAGAATCGGTGGCATCAGCCAGGCGACCAGTGGCGTTAAGGCGAGGACCGATAATAAAACCCAATTCGTAAACACCAACATTTTCCGCCTTGATAGAGGCTAAATCCAAAATTTTTTTAAGACCGGGAGAAGGATTCACTCTGAGCTCATTGAGTCCGTGAACTACCAAGGCACGATTCACATCAACTAAGGGTTGGCAGTCAGCAACAACTCCCAAAGCGGCTAATGCCAGAGAGGGGCAAGGAGTGAATTGTCGGCAAAAAAACCAAGCAAGAGCGGCGGCACAGGTTTGGGTGGAATGATAAATAAAATTGGCGTGAGGGAGTTTGCCGTCGGCCAAATGATGATCGATGACAATAATTTTTAGTTTGGGAAATTTAGCCTTAATTTTGACAAATTCTTTGTCGGCGACAATACCGTTATCAACGGTAATTAATAAATCAAAATTAGTTTTTTTTGTTTTTTGAAGGTTAAAAAAAGTCTGGGCTCTAAAACCATAACCATCAATTTCTCGGTGAGGAATAAAAGGAAATACCTTGGAAGAAAGAGGATATAAAGTTTGCCAGAGAAGAGCAGT
>DBPM01000030.1 GCA_002304845.1 Candidatus Shapirobacteria bacterium UBA1420 | reverse complement strand
GTCTACCAATTCCGCCACATCGGCAATGAACTCTTTTGTATTATCTCACGAAAAAGAGTAATTATGGAAAAACTAGGATAAAATAGAGTATGAATTGGTTTTACTTGCTGTTGGCGGCTTTTGGGTATTTGTACATCAGTTGGCGGAGGTTTAAGGAAAATTATCCGAATGAAGATGTGGTGGCCTTTAATTGGGTGGGTTTATTTTTATTTTTAATTGGGGCTAGATTGAGTTTTGGTTTGATTAATTGGGGGAAGTGGCAGGGAAATGTGGGAGCTTGGCTTGAATTTTGGAAGATAAATGAAGCCTTGATTTGGGGAGGATTAATTTTGTGGATTTTGTTTGCGTTATTGATTGTCAAGGATAAAGAATGGAAATTGTGGTCTTTTTTAGAAGATGCTTTGCCAGGCTTGGCTTTTTTAGTGATAGTGATGGCTTGGGCTCAACAGAACTGGCGGGTGCCAGTGGCGGTAGTGATAGCGGCGTTATTAACCTTACCAGTTAGGCAGAAATACAGGTCTTTTTTGTGGTTTAAAAGTGGCCGGAAAGGGTTTTTATTTTTTTGGTTCATGATTTGTTTATGCCTATTTTTAGGTATATTTTATAGAAGTTGGTGGGGAGCAAGCAGTTTGCTTTTTGTGGGCGGATTGTTTATGCTGGGATATGATAAATTTTCCTAGGAAGCTAACAGTCGGTATTCAGAGATTTTTAGAAAGGAAATTAATGGAGCTGAAACGGAACGAGAAAGAATTAAAAGCAACTAAGGAAAGAGAAGGTGATGTGGATGATCAGGTGGAACATTTTGAAAATCAAGTCAAGGCTAATTTTATCCAAAAACAGGTAGTACAGATTCGCAAGGCCTTAACTAGATTGAGGTTGGGTAAGTATGGAATTTGTGAGAATTGTGGGCAAATGATTGACACGGATCGTTTGGCGATAAATCCAGAGGCGACGATTTGCATGAAATGTGCTCAGGAAGATGAGAAATGAAGATTGTTAATCAAGGGGCCAGTTTTGGGTTGAATTTTGGGGGGATAGAATGGATTCAGATGGTGTTGTTGATAGTTTGTGGCTGGGCTTGGTGGAAAGAAAAATCAGCTTGGGGGTGGTTGTTGATATTTATCGGTGGAGTTTTGAATTACAGTGAAAGACTGTTTTGGGGAGGAGTGAGAGATTATTGGCAGATACCGGGAACCAAGCTTTATAATAATTTAAATGATTACCTGATAGTTGTTGGAGCGGGACAGGTAATATGGTATTTATTATGGAAAGCAAGGCAAAAATAATTTATAAAAACAGGGAAATGTTGATTTTGAACAAAGCTGCTGGGGTGGTGTGTACTTGTGAAGGTCGGGAAGTTAAAGGTAGCTTGGAAGAGTGGTTAAAAAGTGAATTGGGTAATAATAAATTGCCGCGGCAAGGGATTGTACATAGATTGGACAAAGGTACTTCGGGATTGATGGTGGTGGCGAGAACAGCCGAATTTCGTGCCAAGATAATGAAATTATTTAAAAATAGACAAATTAAAAAAGAATATTGGGCTTTAGTGGAAGGGGATTTACCTCAAAATGGAGTAATAAAAGTACCAATACATAGATCAAAGTATCAGTTTGGTCGCTTTGCAGTGAGGGAGGATGGTAAGGAGGCGGAAACTCATTTTAAGTTGTTGGAAAAATATAAATTTGAAAATAGAGTTTATAGTTTAGTGGAGGTGGATTTAAAAACAGGTCGAACGCACCAGATTAGAGTACATTTCAGTTATTTAGGGTGGCCTTTGGTGGGGGATACAATCTATGGAGGACATTCACTTTTAGGTCTGCAAAGGCCATTTTTACATGCTAAAAAATTGGTGTTTTTGGACAAAAGTTATGAGTCAGAGTTAGCACTAGATTTGAAAAAAATTATTGCTCAATTATGAAAAAAATATTGGTAGCATTGGTAATTTTTATATCTCTATTTTTTCTAATCAAGAGAGGTTGGCGAAGGGAGGATAGGGTAGTGGGGCTGGTGGCACCAGAGGGAGTGGGAGTGGTGTCGATATCACCGTTGAGAGGAATGGTGAATGTGTTAAAAGTGACTCCGGAAGTGGAATTGTGGTTGCCAGGAGGGATGGGTTGGTATGCGGCTGATAAGGTAGAAAAAATTTATGATCAAGGTAAACAAGAAAAGTTAATTAAAGAGATGTTTTTTTATAATTTTGGAATTTATCCTGAGGTAATTATACCGGTGACCAAAATTGATGAATGGAGAAACACAACGAAATTTTGGAAACATTTGGGTTTGATAGAGAGTGGTCGTTTTTGGTTAGAACAGAGTAATTGGCTGTTAAAAACGGAGTTGATAAACACTAATTTATTGGTAAAAAAGGAAGAACTTGATGATATTTTAGCTCGTGATTTTGCTAAGGCTGATCTCTTGGAAAAGAATTTAAGGGTGACAGTTAAAAACAGTAGCGGTGAAAATGCCTTGGGGGCTTTTGTGGCGGATCGTTTAAATTGGTGGGGATATAACGTGGTGGCAGTGGAAAATGACATGGTTAAAGATGGTTGTGAAGTGGTCAGTCAAGGGGGTGATTCGACCAAGGATTATGCAGATTCTTTGGCAAAAATGTTTGGTTGTTCTCAGGTGAGCAACCAAACTTTATTACCTGAAGAATTAATGCTTAATCCGGGTAAAAATTATGCCTCGATGATAAAATATAATAGTTATGTCAGGGCATTCTAAATGGGCCAATATTAAAAACCGAAAAGGGGCTCAGGATAAAAAAAGAAGTGAAGCTTTTACTAAAGTTTCCAAGGATATTTTAACGGCAATTCGAGAAGGTGGGGGTAACAGTAATCCGGAGTCAAATACAGCTTTACGGGTAGCGATTGAAAAATCCAGGGCGGTAAATATGCCTAAGGAAAATATTGACAGATTATTGAAAAGGTTTGAAGAAAGAAAAAATAATTTGAGCAGTGGTTTAATGGAAGCCTTTGGTCCTTTTGGAATACCAATGATGATTGAGTTTGAGACAGATAATAAAAATCGAATTTTAGGGGAAGTAAAGTTAATTTTGAGAAATTTTGGCGGAAACTTGGGGGAAAGTGGTAGTGTAGCTTTTATGTTTGAGAGGGTAGGGGAGATAGAGACGGAAAAAGATCTGGATGAAGCCACAGAGTTATTTTTAATTGATGCTGGGGTGGTTGATGTCGACAGTCGGAGAATATTGACCAAAAGTGAGAATTTAAGTCGCATTAAATCAGTGATGATGGAAAAGGGGATAACTATAGAAAGTGCAGGCCTAATTTACCGAGTATTAAACCCGATTAAATTAAATTCTGAGGAAGAATTGGGTAAAATTTTAGATTTGATTGAGGCACTGGAAGATAATGAAGATGTAGTTAATGTCTTTGCGGGCTTTGATTATGAACAAAAGACTTAAACATTTTATAGCTTCGGTGATTGGTGGTGGTGCTTTTGCGATGTATTTATCGCTACCGATAGAGTCAAGTTATTATGGTTTATTAGTATTATTGGCGATGATAGCTTTTTTGTTTTGGTTTGGTTTGGGATTAATTTTTGAAGGTAGTGTGGATACCAAGATTATGGTGATTCTGTTGCCAGGGCTGTGGACCATAGGTTTTGGTTTATTCGCTTCTCTATTACCAAGTACGCCAGTATATATTACTGGTTCTAGCCTGTTTTTCGGATTAATTTTATATACGATGTTTTTAGTAAACAACGTGTTTTTAGTGGCGATTGGTTATAAGACCGTGCCTTTGTATCGCGCAGCTTATACCGTTAGTTTAATTATTTTATTGTTGGCGGCTTTTTTCCTCTTTGATTCCCTCTTGTCTTTTAAGTTGCCTTTTTGGGGAAATATGTTGGCGACTTTAGTGGTAGCTTTAATGTTATTTACCAATAATTATTGGAATATAGCGATAGAATTGCCTGATGATGGTAAAGAGAAGGGGAGATGGCCTTATATCATCGTCCCCAGTATAGTGCTGGCTGAACTTATAGGAATACTGTCTTTTTGGCCTGTAGGAATTTTTAGAGGTTCTGTCTACCTGGTGGTGGTTATATATATAATTTCTGCCTTAATACAGGCAGAAATTAGAGATCGACTGTTTAGGGGAGTGGTGAGGACTTTCGCGTATATGGCAATAGGAGCCATACTAGCGATGATTTTAACTACCAGATGGGGTGGATAAAATAAGATAAATAAATAAAAAACGTGCCTGCCTTCGCAAAAAAAAAGCTATGGCATGGCGAAGTAGGGAAGTGGGGGAAGATTTTCACAATATATCCTATAATTTTCACGAATATTATAGGACAGGGTAGTGATATAGTATGATATAGTCTGTGTGGAAAACTTAAATTGGTGGCAATAGATCATTTTGATTATCGAGAGTGGTCTTGGGAGAGTGGTGTTGTTAGGGATTATTGAAAGAAATAAAAGACATCAATGGAAGATAAGAGAGAAGATAGAAGACTTGTTATCCCCCTGTGGAGGGGAAGTAAAAAATACTATGTCGCACAATGTATCTTTTACGACGTTATGTAAAAGAGAAGTGGAGGGGAGTGCTTGGATTCTGTGTTTTGAATTTTTTTATTTTTTTCTTTTTTATTTATGATTTTATTGAGAAGTGGTTAAATAAAGACACTTTTACTCTCCTATTAGCTGCCTGTTGCCTGAGAAAAGCTTAGGCTTAAAAGCTCCTCTTGACTCCCCCGGCCTATTTTTTTGGATTTATTTTAATATTTTATAAAATTTTGCCTATAAATAGGTAAAATTTATATGTGACTTCACTAGAGGCCCGTAAACGCACGTTTATGATTTTTCTGTGCTAGGATTAACTATGGATTTGGATTTAAACACAGCCATCAGGCGTTTTTTGGAACATTTGGAAATAGAAAAAAACTGCTCGAAGCTAACAGTAAGAAACTACCAGCATTATCTGTCGGTTTTAGAAAAGTATTTTCAAAGTAAAGGGATGGAAAAGCCGAATGTTTCCGATATAAATCCTGAAACGGTGCGAGACTTCAGATTGTATTTATCAAGATTGCCGGGAACTCACGGTGAAATGAAAGTAGTGACTCAAGGTTATTATGTGATTGCGTTGAGGTCTTTTTTGAAGTGGTTGATTAAAAACGATTATGAGGTAATGCAGCCGGAAAAGATTGATGTGCCTCGAAATAAGGATCATTCTTTAAAGTTTTTGAACGCTGAGCAATTGGAAAGATTGTTAAATCAACCCTTACTTTCCACTAAAACTGGATTGAGAGACAGGGCAATTTTGGAAATGCTGTTTTCCACGGGATTGCGGGTGTCGGAGTTGGTAAGATTGAATCGTGAACAAATTAACCTAAAGACACGTGAATTTGGTATTATCGGCAAGGGTGGTAAGGCTCGGGTGGTGTTTATATCTCAAAGAGCGGCGGAATATATTGACAGATATTTAAAAAATCGAACTGATTATGATGAGGCGATGTTTATTCGCTATGGTGGAAAAGAAGAATTGACTGGTAGTTTAAGGTTGTCGGCTCGATCAGTGGAGAGGATGGTAAAGCATTATGTCAGATTAGCCAAGTTACCGATTGAGGCTACTCCCCACACTTTACGTCATTCAATGGCCACAGACCTGTTGAGGGCTGGAGCTGACTTGCGTTCAGTGCAGGAAATTTTGGGACATAAAAATATTGCCACCACTCAAATCTACACTCACGTGACTGATGCCAGGTTACGTGAGGTTCATGAAAAATATCATTTGGGTAATATAGGCAATTCAAATAAAAAAGATCAATAGCCTATAGTTAGACCCTTTTAGCGAATCTATGGGCAAAATTAGTTAAAATGACTCCCCTAGCCTGAATAATGATTGATTTTTCCCTATTTTAGGTCTTTTTTGAATTTTTGAAGCTGTTTAGCACTCACTCCCCTACTCTGCTAATAAGAGAAAATATTATATGAATGTCCTATAATTTTGATATAGAAATATCCTATATTTTTTTAGGGTTAGAATCGGATTCGGGATTGGCAGGTAAGACGGTCAAAGTACTGACTTTATCATCGCTTTTAAGTCTCATGAGAATTACTCCTTTAGTGTTTCTGGATAAAGTGGGAATATTTTTGAGAGGTAATTTAATGGTAGTGGCTTTGCGACTGACAAAAAGAACCTGATCGTCGTTTTCAGTGACAATAGCAGCGCCGGAGATGTTACCAGTTTTTTCGGTAAGATGGGAAACTTTAACACCAACTCCACCGCGTTTTTGGAGAGGATAAAGATAGGCATCAGAGCGTTTACCAATACCGTTTTCGGTGATAGTTAAGAGATGGCGGAAAAACTTTTTATTAGTTTTTTCAGCTTTAGCAGCGGTGACACTTTGGGGCAGAATGTCTAAACCAACTAAATAATCATTTTCTTTGAGATTGATACCTCGGACACCGCGAGTGTGTCGACCCATGGGACGAGCATCAGTTTCATTGAAGCGGATACATTTACCCTGATAAGTCACCATAAAAATTTGATCATTGCCGGAGCTGAGTTTAGCCCAAATCAATTCATCATGAGGATCGAGTTTGATAGCGGCGAGACCTGATTGTCGGACATTTTTGAACTTATCAATAGCAGTTTTCTTGATGACACCTTTTTTGGTAGCCAGAATAATATAATTAGCGGAATGTCCCTTACTGACGGGTAAAACAGCTTGAACAGTTTCTCCTTGAATAATGTTAATCAGGTTAATAACAGCTTGACCTTTGGACTGACGACTGGATTCGTTGATATCCCAAACTTTGATTTTGAAACAGCGACCTTTATTGGTGAAAATCAACAAGTCATCGTGGGTATCGACAAAGAGCATATTTTCGACTTCATCTTCGGCTTTAGTGGTCATGCCGCTGACACCGATACCACCACGACGTTGAGTCCGGTAGGTACCCATAGCCACTCGTTTGATATAACCACCGCGGGTCAGAGTTACCAGTGTGGCTTCATTGGGAATCAGATCTTCGTCAGTGAAGTCTTCGAGAGACTTGGCATAGATTTTGGTTTTACGGTCATCACCATATTTGTCGGCAATTTCCTGGTTTTCAGTCTTCAAAACGGCAACCATTTGTTCAGGGACAGTGACAATAGCAGTGAGATTGGCAATACTTTGTTGGATATTTTGGTATTCTTCGTCAATTTTTTGACGTTCCAAGCCGGAGAGCTTGCGCAATTGCATATCCAAAATAGCTTGGGATTGAAGATCCGTAAAGCCGAATTTTTCCATTAATTTTAATTTAGGATCTTCATCGGTTTTAGTGGCTCTAATGGTTTTAATAACCTCGTCGATAATATCCAAGGCTTTTTTGAAACCTTCCAAAATATGGTTACGAAGATAGGCGCTTTTGAGTTCGAAAATAGAGCGACGACGAATAATACTTTCACGGTGTCTAAGGAATAAAAGGAGAATTTGTCTGAGGTTGAGGGTTTGAGGAATGCCGTTGACTAGGGCTAAAATGTTGGCTGAATAGGAAGATTGAAGAGGAGTATATTTGTAAAGTTTGTTGAGAACAGCTTTGGGTTTGCCGTGCTTTTTAATTTCAGCAACAACTCGGATACCATGTCGATCGGATTCGTCTCGGAGATCGGAAATACCCATAATTTTTTTATCAGTGACCAGTTGAGCGATTTTCCGAATCATTTCGGATTTATTAACTTGATATGGGATTTCAGTAATGACGATTCTGATTTTGCCGGATTTAGTTTCTTCGATATTAGCTTTACCGCGGAGGATAAATTTACCTCGACCGGTATTGTACATTTCTAAAATGCCGGTTTTTCCATAAATTTCTCCGGCGGTAGGAAAATCAGGACCGGTGACAAATTGAGCCAAATCTTCACTGGTAATAGCCGTTTCAACATTGAAAGAAAGTCTTTCTAGATCTTTGACCGGTTTTAAGACTATTTCTTGAGTACTAAGATTTTTTTCTAAAATGGGGTTAATTTCCAAGGGTGCTTCTTCCTTCTCTAAGGTGCAATTATTGAGGATATGGTCAATACCAGCACACAGTTCTTTAAGATTGTGAGGGGGAATTTTAGTGGCCATGCCGACGGCAATACCGTCGGCTCCGTTTAAGAGTAGATTGGGAATACGGGCCGGGAGAACTTCTGGTTCTTGGAGAGTGGCGTCAAAATTATCTTTTATAGGGATAGTGTCTTTATCTAAATCGGCAATCATTTCCGGAGCGATTTTGCTCATTTTGACCTCGGTGTACCGCATGGCGGCTGGAGGATCACCGTCAATAGAGCCAAAATTTCCTTGACCGTTGATTAAGGGATAGCGTAAAGAAAAGTCTTGAGCTAAACGAACCATAGAACCATAAACGGCGGCATCACCGTGGGGATGATATTTACCCAAGACTTCACCAACAACTTTAGCTGATTTAGTAAAACGGCCACCTGGTCCCAGATTCATTTGTTCCATGGCATACAAAATGCGACGATGGACAGGTTTGAGACCGTCTCTGATATCAGGTAAAGCTCTTTCGACGATGACAGACATGGCGTAATCCAAATAGGATTTTTCCATTTCTGGAATGATATCTACCGGAATTATTTTGCCGATGTTTACGGTTGAATTGGTGTTATTGGGAGTTTTATCGGTCATATTGAATTATAAATATTTTTTGATATAATATTTTTAATAACGCTGGGGTGCATACTTAATTGGGTGCACCTCATTTTTTTTAAGAAATTTGCTTTTTAATAGATAAAAGATCAGAAAATCTTTCTTTGAAGTGTCTTTTAATAAGTTGGGCGGTAATTTTACTTTCACTGATAATACCGAGGACAATTCCTTTTGATTCTAAATATTGATATAAAGGTAAGAAATCGCCGTCTCCTGACATAAAAATAGCTCGATTAAAATGAGAGATTTCTTTAAGGACATCTAAAGTTAGATCAACATCACAATTAGCTTTACCAACAGGAGGTCGGGAAAATTTATTATTCCAGCTGTAATTACATTTAGGACAACGAACTCGAAATCTTAATGGATGTTGACGAATAAATTTAAGCTCTTTGTTGCGAACGATATAACCGATTTTTTCTAAATCCTCGATTAGGAAAATATCTTTAGGTAGGCCTTGATGAATGCCAGTATAGTAAAAAATTTTTTCAGCGTGATATTTTTGAATTAAATAGTCATATAGTTTTTTAAAATCTACTTTCCATCTGCCAGTGCTTTTAGCTCCAAAAATAATATTAGCGGAATCGATAAAAATGTAGGTTTTAGGTGGTTGAATGGTCATGTTAAACATCAATATTGGCTAAATGAGCATGAGTAACGATAAATTTTTTGCGAGGAGGAACCTCCTCTCCCATCAAGATTCTAAAGACTTCATCGGCTTTAACAGCATCTTCAATATTGACTTGTTTCAGTTGACGGGTTTCCGGATTCATAGTAGTTTCCCAAAGTTGTTGAGGATTCATTTCTCCTAGACCTTTATAACGTTGAATATCATAATTTTTACTAGTATCAATACTTTGAAGATAGGCCTCTTTTTCTTCGTCAGTATAGACATAGTGGACGTTTTTACCTTGTTTAATGCGATAAAGTGGTGGCATGGCAATGTAGATATGACCGTTTTCAATTAAACCGGGAAGATGGCGAAAAATAAAGGTTAGAAGCAGAGTGGCAATATGGGAACCATCAACGTCGGCATCAGACATCAAAATAACCCGATGGTAACGTAATTTTTCCAAGTTAAAGGTATCCCCTATCCCGGTACCTAGGGCAATAATAAAGTCTTTGAGTTTATCAGAATTAACGACTTTATCTAGGCGAGCTCCTTCAGTATTTAAGGCTTTACCCCAAAGAGGTAAGATAGCTTGAAATTTACGATCACGACCTTGTTTGGCGGAGCCGCCAGCAGAGTCTCCTTCGACAATATAAATTTCACAATCGGCGGGGTTTTTGCTTTGACAATCAGCTAATTTTCCAGGAAGACCCACGGAATCAAAAGCACCTTTGCGCATAATGGCATCTTTAGCGGCTTTAGCGGCTTTGCGGATTTGGATAGTTAAAAGAGCTTTACCAACAATAATTTTGGCAGTGTCAGGATGTTCTTCAAAATAAGTGTCGAGTTGTTCTCTGACGATTTTAGCGACAATGGGTTGGACTTCGGAGTTACCTAGTTTACCCTTAGTTTGACCTTCAAATTGAAGGTCTTTACTACTCATTTTGATGGAAATAACGGCGGTGAGACCCTCGCGAACATCATCACCACTGATAGTGTCGTTTTTGTTTTTAATTAATTCCTTTCTTTCGGCGTAATCTTTAATAGATTTGGTGAGGGCGGTTTTAAAACCGGTCAGATGAGTTCCGCCTTCATGAGTGTTGATAATGTTGGCAAAGGAAGGGGTGTTTTCTTGGAAAGAATCATTATATTGGATGGCAACTTCGACGTCGATACCATCACTTTCACCATGGAGATAAATTGGTTCATGAAGAACAACCTTGTTTTTGTTGACTTCTCGCAGTAGTGACAAAATACCACCTTCAAAATAATAGTGATGTTCGCTGTCATGACGCTCATCGTAATAGTGGAAATAAATTTTACTGGTTAAATAGGCTCTTTCTTTGAGAGATTTAGTAATGGTTTTATTGTCAAAATCTAGAGTCTCTTTAAAAATTTGAGGATCAGGGTAAAAAGTGGTAGTAGTTCCGCTAACAGTTTTGGGAATAAGCTCATTGATTTTGTCGATATGGGATTTATCAATGACTTTTAGAGGTGAGGTGACTTTACCTCTAGAAAACTCTATCGATTGGATTTGACCTTCACGACGAATTTCAACTCGGAAGGTGGATGAAAGAGCGTTGACACAAGCGGCACCGACACCGTGAAGACCGCCAGAGACTTTGTACGCAGCACCTTCAAACTTACCGCCAGAATGGAGAGTGGTCATAATCACTTCAACAGCAGGTTTTTTATATTTAGGCATGATATCAATCGGAATGCCACGACCATCATCGGCAACAGTGACCGAATTGTCTTGATGAACAATAATCCATACATTTTTAGCAAAACCGGCTAGAGCTTCATCGATAGAGTTGTCGATGATTTCGGTGAGACAGTGATGAAGTCCTCGAGTATCAGTGGAGCCAATGTACATCGCCGGTCGTTTTCTAACCGGTTCTAGGCCTTCAAGAACGATGATCTGATCAGAAGTATATTTTTGAGTATCAGCCATAAAAAAGCCTCATTATAGAGGTAATTTCATTCTAACAGATTAAATTAGCTTTACAAGTAGCAAATTAGGCGTAAAGATAGGCAAAATTTTTATGAAAAACTGTATCAAATTATATCAAAAAATACCTTAAAAAATAGCCTAAGATTAGGCTATTTTTTGACTTTTTCTAAGGACTTGAAGGCGATAATAGCAGTGGCTAGAAGAACATTAAGGGAAATATTGATGCCATACATTGGAATTTCGATAATTTGATCACAAAGTTTGAGGTTGTCGGCAGAGATACCGGAGACTTCACTGCCGGCGACTATAGCCAAGGGAAAAGGATAGTGATAATGACGATAGTCAACCGTGTTTTGACCTTGTTCGCAAGCGATAATGTGAAAACCGTCTTTTTTAAGTTGCTTGAGACAGTCAGTGGTGGAATTAAAGTGTTGCCAAGGTACCCATTTCCAGGTTCCAACAGAAGCGCGATGAATTTTGAGATTGGGAGGGGTGACAGTGGGACCGCAGAGATAGATTTTTTGAGCACCTATGGCATCGGCGAGGCGAAAGAAGGAACCGATGTTGTAGGTATCTAAAACGTTATCTAAAACTAAGACTAAGGGTTGTCGCGGGATTAGACGTTGTTGTTTTTGCGACTTCCCTACCCTGCTCTGACGTAATTGATGGGAATTGAGTTTCATTAGCAACCACCAGCGGAAGCGGCACCTTGAACTTGGTCAGTAGGAGTGTCCAGGGTGGTTTTACACTCGTTGGGAGATCGATTGAAAGAAGCGCAAATGACTTCTTTGATGACGTCGGGGTCTCGAAATTTGTCTTGAGTAACGTATTGTTTACCTATTTTTAGACTACCTTTACCATCTTGGGCATAAGCGCTTTCCGGTGGAAACAGGACATCATTGATAAGAACGGTAGGTGAACCGGAAACATTATTTTTAGTAGTCAAAGCAATTTCTTTTTCGATTAAATTGATTCCCTCTTTATTGAAACATTCGGTAATTTTTTGAGTATCTAGACCGGCGATTTTAGCTTGAGCTTCCCAACAAACATCAGCGTTTTCGTAGCTACAATTTTTGTTGACATTATCAATAAAGGTCCACCATTGGTCTTTATTTTCCAACATATTCCAAGCGCAAATTTCTCGAATATTTTGATTGGCTTCTTGACGACCATGAAGAGCAGAGTACATGGTACCATTTTCGGCTTTGACGTAACTATTAGTATCCATACATTTATTGTAGGCATCAGTAATCATTTTTTTACAATCGGCTTCGCTTTTGAAATAACCGTTTTGGACATAGAGAGGACATTGATTAACATCACCGGTATTTTTACAGTAAGCTTGAAGATTGTCGATTTTATTAAAGATATAGCGAGGTACAAAATCCACTCGATCTTTCAGTAAATCATAAACTGGACGAAGAGCATCTTCGATTTGATTACCATAAGGACAAAAACTCATAACATAAAAATCCAGTTGAGGTCGGTTGGTCTTTTTAGCCTCAAAAACAATACTTTTACTTTTATCAACAGTGTTAGTGACAGGGTCATTGTTTCTTTTCCAGGAATAACCTGAGTAGAAAGAGGTCACTAATAGTAATAAAGATAAAATAACTGCTATAGGAGTAGGAACAAAAATTCCGGATTGATTTTTAGAAGAGGTATTTTTAGCCATGTAGACATTAAAACATAGTTATTTAGTCTCTTCAATAGTGGAAATAGCGCCCACTGGACAGGAACTAACAGCTGACTGAACAATTTCAGTGATAGTATCGGGCTGTTTTTTAATTTTAGCTTTATAAATAGTAGTATCCATTTCAAAGGTGTCGGGGTCGATTAGGGGACAGGTGTTACAACCGATACACAGATCTTGATTGAGAAGTATTTTTTGAGCCATAGAGCTCATTATAGCAGAGTGCCGTTAATGTATTCTTGATAGAATTTACCTGAGTCGTTGATAGCAGAGAGTAGCATGGTAATGCGATCAAGAGCGTCTTGACGAGAGAGAAATTTGAGTTTGTTGGGGAAAAAATGGAAAATTTCATTGCGACCATATTTCCAAGCGGTCCAGAGTTTTTCAGCCATTTCTTCTCCTGTTCGACTGAGGTCGGCTAACTTTTGATAAATAGAAAAACGTTTGTAGCGTAGAGAAGGATTGAGGGTTTTGCCGACCCGAAAACGATCACTCTGATAACTATAGTTGTCAATAATACCTATTTTAAGGAAGAAGTCTTTTAAATAACCTTCGTAGGCTTTGGAGATGGGAGCGACTAAAAAAGAATAATCATTGACGTGGTTTTTTTTAAGGTTATCAAGAACCATTAGCGCATCATTAACTAGAGCTAGTTGAGAAGGAGCTAGATATTTTTTAACCTGTTTGACCAGGCTGGGAGAAATGTCGTTCATCGAGAGAAAAGAAGGAGTAAAGTAAAAAGAAGGTTAAAGACTGCAAAGATATAGAGATAGTATTGGAGAGAAGTGGTGGGGAGTTGTTTCTTTTCTCGAGCAAAAAGCCAACTTTTTAAGAATTCAGGATTGTGCCGATAATCATAATATTCTTTGGTTAAGAGATGAAGTCCTGTGGCCAAGGTAAAAGCTTTGATAAAAATATTAGGAGTAGAAGTGAAAATAAAAAAGGAAATAAGAGTTAAGATGATTTGGAAGAAATAATGATGGAAAATTAGGTTAGTATGTTGATGATGAGTGGATTGAAACAACTTAAAAAGTGATTTGAAATCTTTCTTTTTCCAAGCAACTAGAGCCAGTTGACTTTCTTCAAGTTCAGGGTGAAGAAAGAACCAGTAGATGAGATGATCAACTTCAATAAAAATAGAACCTACAAAAAGACCTAAAAATAGGAAAAAGAATTGATACCAGGCGACATGGTTAAAAATCCAAATCGGCAGGATAATAGCAAAGACAATAATTGAAGGTAAAAAGTAGCGTCGAAGATCGTATGTCACTAATTAATATATTAACAGATTATTCGTAACGAAGAGCTTCGATAGGAGAGAGTTTACTGGCTTTGCGAGCAGGAGCGACACCAAAAATAATACCGACAATAAAAGCGACTCCGAAGGCCAAGAGAATTGAAGCGGGGGTAACTTGGGCCGGAAAAACTTGATTGATGGCTATAGTGCCCAGGACACCCAGGATGATGCCGACGGCCCCGCCTAGACCGGAAAGAATAACCGCTTCAAAGAGAAACTGTAAAAGAATGGCGCGGGGATAGGCACCAATGGCTTTCCGTAGTCCGATTTCGCGGGTACGCTCGGAGACAGTTACCAACATAATATTCATGATGCCAATACCACCGACGACTAACGAGATGGCGGCAATGCCAGTCAGAGCGACAGTTAAGGTGCTAATAATACTATTAATGGAAGTTAGTAGTTGAGTTGAGTCAAAGACAGAGAAAGAATCTTGGTCATAATCTTCTAAGAGAATTTTTTCAATGGTTTTTTTAGTATTCTCAACTTGATCTTTGGTAGATGTTTTGACCATAAGTTCTTGAATATTTTCGTTACCAGCAAAATCGTTGGCTAAGCCAATGGGGATAAAAACATACTCATCGAGACTGGGTCCGCCCATGGAGGAACCACGAGCATCTTCAATCCCAATGACTTTTAAGCGTTTACCTTTAATGGTAAATTTTTTACCTAGAGCAGTAGTATTGGGAAATAAATCTTTGGCAATTTTTTGACCAAGAACGGCGACTAAGGCATTTTTTTCATCTTCTTCTTTGGTAAACCAGCGACCATTGCCATCTGAAGGTAAAGCGTCACCGTGTGGCCCATAGAGATAATTGCTGCCAACGATGGTGGTTGATTTTTTATAGTCTTTGGATTTAACTTCGGCCGAAAAACTTTTTTCAGGCAAAATCATGACATCTTTGAGGGTTTTTTTGATATTAGCAACATCTTTGGGTTTAAATGAGACCATCATCATCGAAGAAGAATTTTGATTAAATCCCCCATCTTCTTTGAAGATTCGACCAGGGGCGACAAAGAGAGTGTTACTGCCCAGAGTTTCAAATTGATCGTTAATATATTTTTTCAGACCGGTACCGATGGAAGTTAACAAAATAACTGATGTGACCCCGATAATAACACCAAGCGAGGTGAGAATAGTGCGACTTTTGTTTTTTAAAACTGAACGCAGACTACTGCGAAGAAGATCTTCGAAAGAAGGTTTAAGTTTTCTCATAGTCGATTTTGCCGTCTTTAATAATAACTATCTTTTGAGCTTGACGGGCCAAGTCCATGTCGTGAGTGACTAAGACGATGGTATGTCCTTCGTGGTGAAGTTGGTGAAGGAGGGCGACAATTTCAGTGCCTGATTTAGAATCAAGGTTGCCAGTGGGTTCGTCAGCCAGAATGATTTTAGGATTGTTAACCAGAGCTCGAGCAATGGCAACTCGTTGTTGCTGACCACCGGAGAGTTGGGCGGGAGTGTTTTTAATTTTATCTGCTAGGCCGACTTTTTTTAACATTTGTAAAGCCAGTTCATCATGTTCTTTTTTGGGCACATCGGAATACAGTAGTGGTAAGGAGACGTTTTCCAGGGCTGAAGTTTTAGACAAAAGATTAAATTGTTGGAAGACAAAACCCAAAGTAACGTTTCTAATTTCAGCTA
>DBPM01000050.1 GCA_002304845.1 Candidatus Shapirobacteria bacterium UBA1420 | reverse complement strand
GTGATTTAGAACAAAAACAGAGACTGGCCAGAATTGTAATTTTTACCAAAAAAGAGGCTAATTTTATTGTTTTGGGAGAAGAAGGAGAGAGGGTGATAATTACTGGGGCGGGGGAGTATGAAATCGGTGGAGTAGAAATAAACGGTATTAATGGGATGTATTCCTTAATGATAGATAAGGTTAAAGTATTGTTAACCGGTCGACAGGAAGGGGAGTTGAGTGAAAAGAAAAAAGAAAAGTTAGAGGAGGCGGATGTGCTGTTGGTGTGTATAAATGAAAAAGCCATAGAATTGGCTAAGGGTACAGCGGCCAACTATATCATCCCGGTTGATTTTGAAGAAAATGAGACTGAATTTCACAAGTTTATGGATGAGTTTGATAAGGAAGATTTGGTGGCGATAGATTCTCTGAAAGTAGATTCAGATAATTTACCCGAAGGGAAGGAGGTAATCCTATTAAAGAGTCAAGCATAAAATTACCACCTGCCTTTGAAGAGGCAGAAATCTCGGTTTTAGGATCAATTTTAATTGACAATGATGCTATTTTGGCGGTGTCGGAATTTTTGAGGCCGGAGCATTTTTATAACCGAAACTATGGCCTGATTTACGAATCGATGATGGAGCTTTATGAGAGCAGAAGCCCGATTGATATGGTGACGGTGGCAGGGAAGCTTAAGGAAAAAAAACTGTTAAAAACCATTGGAGGCAAAGCTTTTTTGTCAAAATTGGCGGCGGAGGTACCGACCTCGGCCAATGTGGAAAGTTATGGCAGAATTATCAAGGCGTTATCAGCTAAAAGAGAGTTGATTGCGGCGGCGGGGCGGATTGCCGAAAAGGCTTTTGATGAGGCGATACCGGCAGATGAGTTGTTGGATATGGCGGAACAGGAAGTTTATGCTCTGTCACAGCGACACATGAAATCGGTCCCCTCATCAATTAGAGAGGTATTGACAGCGTCTTTTGACCGCTTGGATGAATTGCAAAAGAGAGGGAGTGGTCTACGAGGTTTACCGACCGGATTTAAGCAAATGGATTCAATGTTGGCGGGAATGCAGGATAGTAATTTATTGATTTTGGCGGCGCGGCCAGGGGTGGGAAAAACGGCATTTTTACTGAATATTGCCCGGCATGTGGCGGTAGAGGAAAAGTTGCCAACAGTGATATTTTCCTTGGAAATGAGTAAGGAAGAGTTAGTGGACAGGTTGTTGGTTAGACAAGGATTGATTGATGCTTGGAAGTTAAAAACAGGACAATTATCAGATGATGATTTTACCTCTTTATCGGAAGCGATGGGGATTTTGGCGGAAGCGCCGCTTTATATTGATGATACCCCTGGTTTAACGGTGACGGAGTTACGGACCAAGGCGCGCCGACTGCAATCGGACAAAGGCATTAAATTTGTAGTGGTGGATTATTTGCAATTGATGCATGGTTATACTCGGGATAATCGGGTCCAAGAGGTTTCGGAAATTTCTCAGGGTTTGAAAAATTTAGCCAGAGAATTAAAGGTGCCGGTGATTGCGGCAGCTCAGTTGAACAGGCAAATGGAGAGTCGGGGAGGGAAGCCGAGATTGTCGGATTTACGGGAATCGGGCAGTATTGAGCAAGATGCGGATGTGGTTATGTTTTTACATCGGGAGGATGAGGAGGTAAAAGAGATTGTGACTTGCGCCATTGAAAAGCACCGTAATGGTCCAACAGGACAATTTAATCTTTACTTTAACGGCAAACAAGTCAGCTTTTTTGATGTAGAAAAAAAGAACTAAATGTCTGTGGATATTACGAAAATTAATTCAGAATTAGCGTTTTTAGCCAAAGGAAACGAGGAATATGCCAAATTTAACAAGAGAATTGTTAACACTCAAAAAAGTGTTTTGGGGGTGCGGGTGCCGGATTTAAGAAAATTGGCGAAAAAGTTGGCACGAGATATCGATGGTGATGAAATTGAAAAATTACTACTAACAATAGATAGGGCTGTTTATGAGCAAGTTTTATTATGCGGTTTGATCATATCTTGTGCCAAACTAACCGATGAACAAAAAATTTCTTTAACCAAAAAATATTTACCATTGGTGGACAGTTGGGCGGAAGTGGATATATTTGTTCAGAAAAGGAATTTGAAAAATAAGCAAATTTGGTGGAATTTTGTAATAAATTGTTTAAAATCCGACCAGGAATTTGTCGTTCGTTATGGGGTGATTGAGTTAATGCTAAATTTTTTAGACCAATCTGATATTGACAGAGTGTTGGTGACAATACGGACTATTAAACACCAGGGTTATTATGTCAAAATGGCGATGGCATGGCTTTATGCGACAGCTGCTGTTAATTTTTATAAGCAGACATTAGAGGAAATTAAAAACTCGGATATAGATTTGTGGGTTAAGAAAAAGGCATTACAAAAAATGCTGGAATCTTACCAAATTTCTGATCAACAGAAAGAAATTATTAGAAAATTAAAAAATCAACTTCAAAAGAAATCTGCTATGATCTGATTATGGAACAGAAAGATGTTAAGGTAAATACTGTGTTTGATTCTAAAACAGCAGGACCTGTTGTGGATTTCGACTGGCAGATAGCAGAGGTACAAAAAATAAAAGATTATTGCGATAGTACCAGAATTAATGGATATGAAATGCCTATACAGGAGGTGTTTGATCGAAAAGTGGAAATAGCTGTAAAGTTATGGCCACAAAAAACTAATGATGGAGAAATACGTTATTTATTTGGGAAAGGTGTGGGTGTAGAACTGGCATTGCGGGGTGAGGTGCAGGGACGACAGAAAAAAGGTAATGATTTTCCATATCGATCGCATTCTGATTTTGAAATATATAACTATAATGGAGATTATGCTAGCGACGAAAGTGCCAAAAATTTTCATTTTGTTTTTGGTGCTCAAGAAAGGTATTCAAAGAACGAAACGAAAGCTTTAAAAAATATTCCAGATGGATATATGGATTCTACCTATGAGACGGTTATATATAATGGACAGGAATATTTAACACCAGAGTTGGAAATTCTTTTTCTTGATAAATATTTAAGACAAGAAAACACTCCGAGAGAAGAGGGTTGTGATGCCATACTGTTGGCGCGAGAATACTCCTTAGATAGTGAAAAGGTAATCAAATATTATGATGATTTTGTAGCAAAACAGGCCATTAAAGAAATAGATGATCGAATAAACAATGATGGAGCAGAAATAGCGGTCGGTGTGGTAAAAAAAGAGATATTGAATATCGAATCAATATTGAAGGAAGATGGAATTGTGATAACACCCGAGAGAGTAACTGAATTGTTATTACGGCAGGCAGCCCAGCTTAAAAAAATCGAAGGTACTAGTTTTAAGTATATTCCGAGTGACATAATTCTTGTTCAAACAGACAATAGTGAATTAAATATTAATGATGAAAGTAAAGAAAAGATTAGAAATTTATTTTTGCAAGATCAAGAAAACCAAAAAAATAAAATCGACGAAAAAAGGGTAGAGATCCGAAATGTATTGGAGAACATAGCGCTAAACGGATAGAGGGGTAAGAAAATTGAGGGATAATTATTGATTTTTTGGTAAACTATTTAGTAGATAAAATGAGTACTAATGATTTGGAAAGTCTAATTCTATCTAAAAAATGGCATTTCTATGTAGCTCGTTACTTCAGTTGGTTTCTCCAATACACGCAGATTTTAGCCAATAAAACCTCAACCTTAACGAATTACTTAGGTTTTGATATTTCTCAAGAAAACTATTTAGTCTTAAATGGTGATGAGTATTACACTAATGAGGAGGTAAAAAAACGTAATCAGGTATTGAGTAGTTTGGCTAAAAAGGATTTGTGCTTTTTTGATAAGTTAGCCAAAAAAGAATTTGAAATAGTTGATACAATAAAAGCTTACTTAAAAAAATTAAAGTCGAAACGCTGGGATAATTTGACTAATGAAGACCTGGCAAAAGAGATACAGAAATTTCAGGAAATTTATACTTTATCGTTTGTACCTGGTTTTTCAAGACCTGATGATTATTTAGAAGTAAAGACCAAGGAGCTTCTTAGAAGTGAACTAAAAGTGTCAGAGAAAAAATTAGACAAGATTTTTTCTATAATAGCGACTTACCCTAATTTAGGAAAGCTGGCCTATACAGATGAACCCTTAGAGCTGTTGAGAATAGCTAGATTAATAAAACAAGGTAGTTATAGTCTAAATAATCTTCCTCTGAAAATTACTAAAAAATTAGATAAACATATTGAACTCTATTCATGGATGAAAGGCCCAGTACTTATTGATGATGTATCTTTTTCAAAAGAAGAATATCTAGAAAGATTAAATAATTTACTGACAAAAGATATAGACATGGAAATTAACAGGATTGTTCAAGTTAGGAAAGATGATCAAGCTAAATATAAACAATTATTAGAAACTTATAAATTAAGTAAAGAGCTTAAAAAATATGTGGAAGCGGTGAGAAATTTTATTTTTTTGAGAACTTATACAACGGAGGCGTCAGATAGCCTGTTTTATGTTGGTAGACACTCACTGATTATGGAGGCAGCCAAAAGATTGAATTTATCTCTTGAAGATATTGTCCTACTTAGTTCTGATGAAATATCTGTTTTATTGAGAAGTAGGGTCAATGATGATGTACAAAATTTGATTTCCGAAAGGAAAAAAGGCTATGCTATAGTCTGGTTAAAAGGAAAAAGTTATACCTTGTTTGGAACTAGGGCTATTAAGTTACAAAAGTTGGTGGCAAGTAAATTTAAAGGAGAAGCTTTTGTAGCTTCTAGTAAACCAAAGGTAATCAAGGGCACGCCAGCTTCATTAGGGTACGTTAAAGGTAGGGTTAAAGTATTACAAAGTTATTTAGAGGTAGACAAGGTTAATGAAGGTGATATTTTAGTAGCATCTATGACAACTCCAGATTATGTCATGGCAATGGAAAAAGCATCGGGGTTTATTACGGATGAAGGTGGAATTACCTGCCATGCAGCTATAGTAGCCCGAGAATTTGGTGTTCCTTGTGTGATTGGGACAGGCAACGCTACTGCAATCCTAAAAGATGGTGATTTGATTGAGATGGATGCAGAAAAAGGAATAGTGCGGATTATCAGAGATGATTAACTCATTTGATTGAGTTTGTTGACGGTGATGAGAATGGCTCTTTGGGGATTATTGTCAGGAGCAGTGAAAATTTTGATTACTCTTACCGTAAATTCTGATACCTTGCCAGTCCTGATTAAAAGCAGTAATACAAAATTTTTTAGATTAAGCTGATATTGACAGAGTGTTGGCGACAATACGGACTATTAAACACCAGGGTTATTATGTGAAGATGGGGATAGCATGGCTTTATGCGACAGCTGCTGTTTACTATAATTATTTAATTCGTTTATAGTTAAAACGTTCTAATTCTGGCAAAATATCATTATATGTTTTTCCCGCTAGTAAACCCCCAGCAATAAAATCTTCTTGTGTTACATCAGCTAATACTGTCTTTGGTGCTTTAAAAACCGCTTTTTCTTCTACCGTATCAAATTCAAAATCTATTAAAACTAGACCTTTTAGGTTATCAACAAAGACATCAACCTCGGCCGCTTTACCTTCAATATCTACACAATATCTATCCTTTGCTACTCGCTTTTGACTACAGCTAGCTAAAGCCATAAACTCTTCTGGTGTAAGCGGTATTGTTTGCTCGATTTGCTCGGACGCATTTCCTGTTGTAACTGGCATTTTCTTGGTTATTTCATATTTCTCGCCTTTTTGGCGCAATCTTAAATGCGAATGCTCCGGTATGTCTGGAATATAAATATCAACAATTCGCGTCGGCTTTGCAGTTTTAATCTCTTTTGGTAACTCTTTGGCTAAAAACGTTAGTTCTAATTCTAATTCTTGATTCATTTTTCCTCTTAATTATTGTAAATTACAAACCTTGATTTTTAAAATATAATCACAAACTTTTAATAGTGCCGAGGGTGGGAATCGAACCC
>DBPM01000018.1:5573-21053 GCA_002304845.1 Candidatus Shapirobacteria bacterium UBA1420 | reverse complement strand
CCCTGGAATGCTTTTTGTCATTTTTTTGCTCCTTTTTTACCCAAACTTTTTCCTAAAAGTCGCCTCTTTAACGGTTACTTTTCCGGTCATCTTGATTTTTCCAAAATTCAAAAAATTGACGCCTGTGTCGGCGCTTTTCTGATGGTTAAAAGAGAGGTGGGACAGACTCTGAGGTGGTGGAATGAAAAATATTTTTTCTATGGAGAAGATCTTGATTTCTGCTGGCAACTAAAAAAACATGGTTTTCAACTTTATTTCTATCCCCACGCCAAAGCCTACCATTATCAAGGTATTTCCTCAGGCCTGATTAATCACAGTCAAAAAATCACCCAAGCTAAAGTTAAAACAAAAATTACTGCCGCCAAGGCTAGTACCGAAGCCATGCGGATTTTTTATCGGGAAAATATGATTGACCACTATCCCCAATTTATTCAACCCCTTATTTGGGCCGGGATTGATTTTTTGGAAAAATACCGAATTTATAAGGCTCAAAAAACATGAAAGTTAAAAAACATATTGTTATCGATGCCCGACTCTATGGCCCCAAACACACAGGTCTAGGTCGCTACACCAAAAATCTTTTAATTGCTCTCAAAAAACTGACTGATTTTACAACTTTCCGTTACACTCTCTTGGTTTATCCGGAACTGGAGTCTGAAATTAAAGCTGATTTGGGCAATTCTTTTAATTATTTTGTCACCAATGTCCGACATTACACTTTCAAAGAACAACTTGTTTTACCGATAATTCTACATCGCCTTCAACCTGATTTAGTTCATTTTACCCACCTAGATAAACCTATTTTTTATTTCAAAAAATCAGTGGTCACTGTTCATGATTTAATCCGTCATTTTTCCAAAGGCAAAGATACCACCACTAGAAGTCCTTTACTTTATTGGCCTAAATATTGGGGATATTTACTCATGACTCGTTTAATTCTCTTGAATAGTTTTGTTATCGTTCCCAGTGATTTTTGGCGACAATATATTATCAAACACTATCATTTTCCTCCAGAAAAAATTATTGTCACTCATGAAGCTGTCGATCCGGTTTTTATTAAAAAACATTCCCTCAAAAGGGATCACTATCTTTTAAAACAGCAAAATTATATTCTCTATACCGGTAATCTTTATCCTCATAAAAATGTGGAGGTTATTTTTGAAGCTCTTAAAAACTTGCCTAAACTCCAACTTAAAATTATCTGTGCCCGTTCAATTTTTACCGACAAAATTTATGCCAAAATCAGACAAAGCGGTCTCGATAAGCAAGTTGATTTTCTAGGTTATGTCCCCGATTCGGAATTTGCCTCTCTTTACCAACACGCCTTGGCTCTGGTTCATCCTGCTTTACTTGAAGGTTTCAGTCTCACCGGTCTGGAAGCCATGGCCCTCGACTGTCCAGTCATTGCCGCTAAATCCAGCTGTTTACCGGAAATTTACCAAGACGCCGCTCTCTTTTTTGATCCTCATAATCCTGCCGATCTGGTTGATAAAATTAAACTTCTCCAAACTTCACCCAAACTTAGAGAAAAATTAATTCAAACCGGTCAACAACATTTTAAAAAATACAGCTGGAGCTCCACTGCCCACCAAACTTTGGATTTTTATAAACGTATTGCCAATGCCTCTTAAAGTTGCTGTTTATTATGACTGGCTCAATCAATGGGGAGGAGCTGAAAGGGTTCTTTTGGATATTCTTAAACTTTATCCTCAAGCCGACATTTACACCCTTGACTATCAACCTCAAAAAACTCCTTGGCTACCAAAAACTCACCGAATTTTCACCCTGAACCTCAAAAATAAACTAATTTACACCCCTTTTTATAGTTATCGCTTGGAACAAATTAATTTTTCCGACTATGATCTTCTCATTTCTACCACCTCCCATGTCGGCCATTCTTTTCTAACTCTCCCTAAAACTTTTTACCTCTGTTATTTTCACAACATCAATCGCTATCTTTATCAGGTACCACCTTTTTTACTCAAAAACATTCTCAAAAAATACCAAAAAATCGATTTGATTTATGCTCAACGTCCCGATGCCATTTTTTGTAATTCTAAAACCGTGGCTAAACGAATTCAAAAACATTACCACCGCCCGGCTACAGTAGTTTATCCCGGGATTGATACTGATAAGTTCATTCCCAATACCAAAAAAGCTCAAAGTTATTTTCTTTTAGTTTCTCGTCTGGTTAAACACAAAAAAATTGATATCGCTATCCAGGCTTTCAAAAAACTTAACTATCCGCTGAAAATTGTTGGTACCGGTCGTGATTATCCATATTTTAAAAAACTGGCCGGACATCATCCAAATATCCAATTTTTAGCTTCGGTATCCGAATCAAAACTGATTCATCTTTATCAAAATGCTCAGGCTTTAATTCATCCCCAATTTGAAGATTTTGGCTTAACCGTTCTTGAAGCCATGGCCTGCGGTAGGGGAGTCATCGCCTATAATCGTGGTGGTGCCACTGAAACTGTAGTTAACGGTAAAACCGGTATTTTATTCAATCGTCAAAATTCCAAATCCTTGATTTTAGCCGTTAAAAAATACCTCAAAAAACCCTCTCTTCCTGCTGATTGTCGTCGTCAAGCCCTTAAATTTAGTCACCAAAACTTTATGCTACACTTTAAAAAAGAAATTAATTCTTTATGCACTACATCGTAATTCTTTCCGGAGGTACCGGACCTAGACTGTGGCCTCTCTCTCGGGTTGAAAAACCCAAACAATTTCTGACTCTCTTTTCCAAAAATTCTCTCTTAAAAGAAACTCTCCTGCGCGCTAAAAAATTGGTTCCTCTAAAAAATATTTTTATTGTTACCAACTATAAATATACCAATCTCATTAAAAAAGATTTGGGTAAATCCTTTCCTTATCAAAACATCCTTTCAGAACCTCAAAAAAAGAATACTGCCATGGCCCTTCTTTATGCCTCAGCGGTTATCTCCCAACAAGATCCCAATGCTGTGATTACCAGTTTTCCCTCCGATCATTACATTGGTAACCTTGATAAGTTCATTAAAAACATCAACCGAGGCGTGGTCACTAGCCTCCATGACAAAATTGTGGTCTATGGCATCAAACCTACTTTACCCAATCCTGCCTATGGCTACATAGTTACCGACGCTAAACTAAAAGTTAAAAAATTTATTGAAAAACCCAGTATTGCTGTGGCCCAAAATCTTATCAATCAAGGTCATACCTTTTGGAATAGTGGTATTTATACTTTCAAAGTTTCTCGTCTACTCAGCGAATTTAAGAAACACCAACCTGAATACTTACCTCTCTATGACCAAATTTATAATCACCCCCAAAATTCAAAAGTCATTCAAAAAATTTATAGTCTCTCACCAGCCTTAGCTCTAGATGTAGCCATTTCTGAAAAATCCAAAAATCTTCATCTTATCCCCACCACTTTTGCTTGGAGTGATATCGGTGAATGGTCAGCTATTCGTCGTCAAATTGCTGGTAAAAAAAATCAGGTGGTTGCCCTGACTCCCACCCAAAAAATGGTGGAAATTAATTCTAAAAACTGTCTGGTTCATTCCTCAACTCAAAAGGTTGTTGGCTTAGTTAATCTCGAAGATATCGCCATTATTGATACTCCTGATGCTCTGTTGGTTTGCAATTTAAAAGAAGGTGGTTCTTATCAAGTCAAAGATCTGATCACTAAATTAGTCTCTCAACCTAAATTAAAATCCTTTTTTACCGGTAAACATGACTAGTAGAAACATTCCTTTCTACAACCTTCGAGTTAGGCTCTTTGACCCCATCAAAAGGATTATGGACATCTCTAGTTCCATCATTCTTATTATTATTTTTTCACCAATTTTAATTATTACTTCTATCATTATTAAATTAACTTCACCTGGGCCTGTTATTTTTAAACAAAAACGTGTTGGTCAAAACAAAGAATTTGATATGTATAAATTTCGCTCCATGAGAGTCGGGGATAACGATAAATTTTTAAAAGAAAATTATCCTGAGCTTTGGAAAAAGTACAAAGCCAATGATTGGAAACTATCCGCTAGAGAAGATCCTCGTATTACTCCCATCGGTCGTTTTATTCGCGCCACCTCCATTGATGAAATGCCTCAATTTATTAATGTCCTCAAAGGTGAGATGAGTTTGGTCGGACCTCGTGCCTACCGAGATGAAGAATTAAAAGAATACGCCAAAAAATATCCTCAGACCAGAGCTTACATCGCCGATATTCGTTCCGTCAAACCCGGTATCACCGGTCCTTGGCAAGTTTCAGGTCGCAATGAACTTCCTTTCGAAAAACGCTCTAAAATGGACTCAGACTATATTAAAAATCGCTCTCTTAGAGAAGAACTTCTCATTATTCTCAAAACTCCTTTTGCTATGTTTTCTAACTGGTAATCTTCATGCTAGAATTAAGACATGGAAATTCCTACTGCCCTTTCTCCTAAACCAAAACCTGTCCTGACCAAGAAAAAGAAATTACCTAAAATTCCTAAGTTTTTAATAATTATTTTATTGGTTTTATTGGGCTTAGGAACCCTTAGTTTTTTCTTTTTGTATCTACCAGCTCAAGCCTTAATCAAAGAAGTTGATAAGACTAAAACAGTTGCTGGACAACTCCAAACATCTCTAGCTGACAAAGACCTTAATCAAGGTAAACAAAGCCTGCTTAATTTACGACAACAAATCACTGAAGTTGATAAAAAACTCAATCTCATGGCTTATCTTCGAGCCATTCCGGTTGCCAAAAATTATTATAAAGATGCTAAAACTCTAGTTAAAGTCGGCTATGACTCCCTGGACACTGGCGATATTCTTATTCAAGCCGTTGAGCCCTATGCCGATTTCCTAGGACTTAAAGGTGCTGGCACCAGTAGTGCTCAAACAACCGAGGACAGAATCAATTTCTTGACACAATCAATCGAAAGTATTTTACCTCATTTTGACACCATCAATAATAAAGTCACTGAAATCGACCAACTTTTAGCCACCATCGATATTAATCGTTATCCGGAAACTTATAAGGATATTTCTATTCATCAAAACTTTAACAAAGTTAGACAACTAGTTGGAGAATTTCAAAACTATGTTAGCAATGGTAAACCAATCTTGAGTAAAAGTTCCTGGCTTTTAGGTAAAGACAAGCCCCGAAATTATTTAGTCATTTTCCAAAATGATGCTGAGTTGCGTCCCAGCGGTGGCTTTTGGACCGCTTACACCACTCTTAAAGTTGATAAGGGTAAAATTACTGCCGGATCTTCCAGTAATATTTATGACCTTGATGATAAAATTTCCAGCACCACCCCGGCTCCTCGATTGATTAAGTCTTACCATATCAACGTACCTTATCTCAATCTGCGTGATTCTAATCTTTCCCCGGACTTTCCTACCGATGCTAAGATTTTTCTTGATCAATATTACAAAGCCATGGGTAAAAAAACCGAGTTTGATGCTGTCATCGCCTTGGACACTAAAATTTTAGTTGATATTGTCAAAGTCTTGGAAAAAATTGATACCCAAGTTGGTACCTTTACCGCCAAAGAAGATAATCGTTGTAATGGTTGTCCCAATATTATCTATGAACTCGAATGGATTGCTGGTCGTCCTCGTGATTTTATTCTCAAAGATCGCAAGGGCTTTTTAGGTCCAGTCATGCATGCTATTTTAGCCAATGCTATGGGTTCGGAAAAATCCAAACTGGCTCCCTTGGCCACCGCCTTCTTTACTAATCTAAATGAAAAACACGTCCTTTTTTACTTTACCGATCCGGAAATTCAACAAGCTGCTCAAAAAGCCAATATTGCTGGACATATTGCCCAAACACCGGAAAATACTGATTATTTTCACCTCAATGATGCTAATTTTGCCAGTGCTAAAAGTAATCTTTTTATCACTCAAAAAATTCTCCACGAAATCGAAAGTAAAAATAATCAAGTTCAGCACAAATTTACTATCACCTACACCAATCCTTTTAAGGCCTCTAACTGTAATTTAGAAAAAGGGGATTTATGTCTAAATGCCGCCGCCTACCGAAATCTTTTTAGAGTCTATACCCCCATAGGCAGTAAACTGGAAAAAATCACCGGTTCCGAGATTGAACCTGTTCAATATGAAGAACTCGGTAAACAAGTCTTTGAAGGTTTTTATGGTAATAAATACCCCCTTTATGCCAGTTCCAGCAGTAAAGTCACTGTCGAATACATTTCCTCAGTTAAACCAAGTAAAGATTACACTCTGCTTTTACAAAAACAACCCGGCACCAAAGCAGTTGAATATGAACTCAAAGTTAATGGTCGCAGCACCGACACTTTCTCTTGGGTGGCTGACAAAACTATCAAACTAGCTCTCTAATGCCTCATTTTTCCTCAGGCCTGGGACTTATTATCAACAAAAAAAAACTTCACGAAGGTGATTTACAATTAACTATTTTTACCCAAAATTTAGGTAAAATTACCTGTCTAGCCAAGGGTGTCAGATCTATTAAAAGTCGACGTTTAGGACATCTAGAAATCGGTAATGTCATTAAATTTAATCTTTATCAAAAAGGCCCTTTCTTTTGGTTGTCCGAATCAGAAAGTGTTAGTCCTTTTTTAAAACAACCCAAAAAACTCTCCCAATATAACCTGCTTTTTTTTCTCTACGAAGTCGCCAACTCTATTATTCCCGCCGAGGAAATTCTACCGGATATTTATTTGAATCTAAGTAATGCCACCCAAGCCCTAGCTCAGGATAACTATCCTGATTTCATCCGCGAAGAAATTAATTTTATCCGTAATCTCGGCTTTGGTCTTAATCCTCAAATCAGTCTTTATTTTGACCAAAAAGACTACCAAAAGGCTCAAAAAGCCATTAAAAATTATTTCGAATCTATTTTAGAAAAACCCCTCAAAACTCCAAAGCTTTTCATTTAAATCAGTTATAATAAGCACATGGTAGTCAATAGTGACGATAAAGTTCAAAAAATAGTCTCTCTTTGTAAACGTCGGGGGATTATTTTTCAAAATTCGGAAATTTATGGTGGGGTTCAAGGTTTTTATGATTACGGTCCCATCGGTTCTCTCATGAAAAAAAATTGGAAAGATCTCTGGATTAAAGATAATGTCCAACTACGCTCCGACATGGTTTTAATCGACGGTACCATTATCACTCATCCCAAAGTCTGGGAAGCTTCCGGCCATGTCACTAATTTCACCGACACTATGGTCGAGTGTAAGAAATGTCACAAACGTTTTCGCCTCGATTTGCTGGACGATAATTCCCAATGTCCCGAATGTGGTGGCCCTCTAACCGAAGGTCGCAAATACAACATTCTTTTTGAAACTGAAATCGGCGTCATTGAAGGTGAAAAATTACCTGCTTATTTAAGAGGAGAGGCTTGCCAAACTATTTATCTTGATTTCAAAAATATTGTTGACTCGACTCGGGTGAAAATTCCTTTTGGGATTGCCCAAATTGGTAAAGCTTTTAGAAATGAAGTAACTCCCAAAAACTTTTTATATCGCACTCGTGAGTTTGAACAATGGGATATCCAGTATTTTGTTCATCCCAAAGAAATGGATAAATGGTATGAGTACTGGAAAGAAAATCGTATGACTTGGTATCAAAAATATTTCAACCAACCGGACAATCTCCGTTTCCGTCAACATGAAAAAGATGAATTAGTTTTTTACGCTCAAAAAGCTTTCGATATCGAATATCAAGCTCCTTGGGGTTGGGCTGAAATGGAGGGGATTCATTGGCGCTCTGATTACGACCTGACCCAACACTCCAAATTTAGCGGTCAAGATTTATCTTATATCGACCAAAGTACCAACGAACGTTATATTCCCTGGATTGTCGAAAGTTCCGGTGGTATTGATCGCAGTTTTTTCTTTTTACTGCTTGATGCTTACCAAGAGGAAAAAACCAAATCCGGTGACACCCGCACTCTCCTCAAACTTAATCCTCATCTCGCCGCTTATAAACTGGCTATCTTCCCCCTCGCTGCCAACAAACCCGAGCTGGTCAACTTGGCTCAAAAAATTTATACCGACCTGTCTAGTAAATACTCTGTCGATTTTGACGATAGCAATAATATCGGTAAAAAGTACCGTCGCCAAGATGAAATCGGTACTCCCTGGTGTGCTGTGGTTGATTATCAAAGTTTGGAGGATAATACTGTTAGTATTCGAGACCGCGATACTATGGCCCAAATTAGAGTTAAAATTACTGAAATTGACTCTTGGTTATCAAAGCAGTTAAACTAAGCACATGAAAAAATATCTTCTTATTCTACCTTTACTTTTCTCCGTTTTTTTTCTCTCCGGTTGCCGTAAGAAAAAAACTGTAACTATTACTCCTACACCCACTCCTCGGATGGTTGAACTAGCCCCTGAAGATCGGCCTGTAGTCAGTCTTTCACCTCGAGCCGACGGCCATGAACTTTATCTAAAATTAAGTTCTGTTTCACCCAAAATTAACAAGATTGAATATGAATTAACCTATACCGCCGTTGATGGTGCTATGGAAATTGAAAAAGGCGCCAGCGGTATCATTGAAAGCAACGATTTCCAAAACGGCACTGTCACTCGAAAAATTCTTTTAGGCACTGAAAGTTGTACCAATGGTTGTAAATATAAATACGACACCGGAGTCAGTCATGGTAATCTAACTCTTTTGATCAGTAGTCAAGGACAACTCTCTACCTTCGAAACTCCTTTTATTCTTAAAAGTGCCGCTGATATTAAAAAAACCGGTGGTAAAATCACCTGGGAAGAAATAGATTTCTCTCAAGCCCCCAAACAGGCCAGTCCCTTCTATATTGTTCACCAAGATTATCAAAGCGGTGAATATGTCATCAATGGTTCATCTCAATGAACTATCACTTTCCGGTCCTGTCCACCACTGTTCTAAAGGCTTTCGACCCTCAAGCCGGTCAAATAATCTTTGATTGTACCCTGGGCCATGCTGGTCATACTTTGGAATTTCTCCGCCGTCAGGCGACAGTGTATGCCTTAGAAGCTGACCCTAACAATCTAGCTATCGCTCTTAACAGAATTAAGTCGCACAAATTAACTAAGAATTTTCATCCTATTTTAGGCAATTTTGCTAATCTAAAAACAATTTTTACCACCGAAAAACTACCCCAACCCGACTTCCTTTTTGCCGATCTAGGTCTCAGCCTCAACCAACAATCTCAATCCGGTTATGGTTTTTCTTTCCACGATGATGCTTCTCTGGATATGCGCCTCAACCCCAAGAAACAAAGTTTAACCGCCGAGGAAATCGTTAACACTTGGGACCGAGATCAACTTTATCAAATTTTTACCAAATACGCTCAAGAAAAATTAGCCCGACCTTTGGCTTATGAAATAGTTAAAAAAAGACAACAACAACCTTTTAAAAACGCCACCCAATTAGCCCAAGTTATCAGCGATTACTATCAAAAAAAACATTACCGCAGTCGACTTCATCCCGCCACCAAAATTTTTTTAGCTCTCCGTATTGCTGTCAACCATGAATTTGAAAATTTAGAATCTCTTCTCAATCACTCTCTCACCATCGTAAAAAAAGGTGGAATGGTAGGCATTATTTCTTTTCATTCCGGCGAAGACCGTTTGGTTAAAAAATTTATTTTAAAACATAAACTTTCTTCTCAAAAATATCTCCCCGATCATCAAGAGTGTTTAAGCAATCCACCTTCACGCTCAGCTGTCTTTAGAACTTATTTAATTCCATGACCAGAAATCGTTTTTTATTAGGCATGGCTCTGGCTTTACTGGTTTTTCAAATTCTTTTTTCTGTCTATTATTCAACTCAAATTATTGATGCCAACCTTCGTTATTCTACCCTCCAAAAAAAATACAATGATCTTAATGTCGATAACCAACAGTTAGAAGTTCAATATACTCAAAAATTTTCCGTCAGTGGACAAACAGCGTTCTAAATTTCTACTTATTGTGATTTATCTCTGTTTTCTCGCAGTTTTAACCCGTCTTTTTTATTGGCAAGTGATTAAAGGCTCCCAACTACACGAACAAGCCATTGCTCAAATTTATAAACTGGAAAAAATCCTGCCTCGACAAGGTCAAGTTCTTAGCTCCGATGGCTATCCTCTCAGCCTGGATTATAGTTATTATCGCCTGGCTCTTTATAAACCCAATTTTCAAACAGATTTAGACACTATTCTTCAAGAAATTACTAATATTAAGCCGGAATTTGCCACCCAAAATGCTAAACTGTTGGAAAAGTTCAGAGAACCAAATCAAAAATGGTTGGAATTTTTGGGAGAATTTACCACCTCAGAAAAAAATCAATTAGCCACCATCAGTGGCACTAATTTTCAAGCTCGACAAAAACGTTATTATCCCGAAGACACTTTGGCTATTGACCTGATTTTAGGTTTAGAAAGATTTTACAAACGTCAACTTTCCGGCCAAGTTGGTTTTAAAAGAAATGTCATTGATGCCACCGGTAGCCAACTTCTAACCAAAAAGAACTGGCAAAAAAGTGAAATTGATGGCCAAGATGTACCTACCAGTCTCCATCGCCAAGTTCAGTATTTAGTTGAAAACACCCTTAAACAAGGTCTGGTAACTTACCAAGCCGATTCTGCTTCCGCCATTATTCTGGAACCCAAAAGTGGGCAAATTTTGGCCATGGCTTCGGTTGAAGCCAGTCCTTCAGCTTTTTCCAAAGTCAAAAATATCACTCATCTCTTTGAACCTGGTTCTATTTTTAAACCCCTGGTCATGACCGCCGCCCTAGATTCCGGCGCTATTAATTCCAATTGGATTTGTACTCGTTGTAACCAAGCCCGGGTTATTGGTGAAGACTCGATTAATAATTGGGATAAACAATTTCATCCTGACTCTAGTCTCAAAGATGTTATTACCAATTCGGACAATATCGGCATGAGCTATATCATCTCTCATCTAGGTTTAGATAAATTTTTAGATTATTATCAAAAACTGAAATTAAACCAAAAAACCGGAGTCGAGCTACCTGGAGAATCGGTCTCACCTCTCAAAACTTATTGGTCGGAAATTGATTTAGCCACCGCTTCCTTTGGGCAGGGGATTGCCCTCAATCAACTTCAAATGCTTCAAGCTTTTAATAGCATTGCCAACGATGGTCTCTTGGTTAACGCCCACTTAAATACCAGTCATCAAAGTCAAAGTTCACGTGTCTTTTCGGAAAAAAGCACTAATACTATAAAAGAAATTTTGGCCTATGCTGTTGACCATAGTCCTGTAGCCAAGCTCAAAAGTAAAGATATGGATTCGGTTTGCGCCAAAAGCGGTACCGCCCAAGTGGCCGTAGCTGGTAAATATGGAGACAATACCATCGGTTCTTATATCGGTTTCTACCCTTGTATCAACCCTAAATACACTATGATTGTGACTATTTCTAATGCTCAAACCTCTCAATGGGGTTCTTCCACCGCCGCCCCTATCTGGTTTGAACTCGCCTCTCATTTAAATAGATTGCTATAATTCATCTATTGTTTATGTTAAGCACCCTCAAAAATATTTTTTGGCATCTCCCTCAAGCTATTTTTTGGAATCTCTATTATGGTCGTCCCAGTCAAAAATTAACTCTCATTGGTGTCACTGGTACTGACGGTAAAACCACCACTTGTACCCTCCTCCAAAAACTTTTGGAAAATAATGGCCTCAAATGTGGCATCATTAGTACAATTACCAGTCCGGGACTGCATACTACCTCACCTTCACCCAAAGTACTGCAAAAAATATTTGCTGATTATCAACGTTCCGGTTTTACCCATGTCATTTGTGAAGTCACTTCCCATGCTCTCAGTCAATATCGTTATTTTGGCACTCATTTTAAAGTCGCTTTAATCACCAATATTACCCACGAACACCTCGACTATCATAAAACTATGGACAATTACGTCCGAGCCAAAGCTAAACTTTTTACCCAATCGGAAATAGCCATTCTTAATCATGATGACGATTACTACCAAGATATATTCCGATTAATTCATGTCCCTCAAATTACCTATGGTATTAAAAATAAATCTGATTTTACCGCTCAAAAAATTAAACTAACTTCCACCCAACTCAGCTTTACCGTTAATAATCAAAAGATGATTACCGACAGTAACTATGACTATCAAACTTATAATATTCTGGCCGCTTTGGCTGCCTACCAGCAATTGAATTTAGATATCAATATTTTTTCTCAAACTATCCGTCATTTTCCCAACAGTAAAGGCCGTCGGGAAATTGTCGACAACGACCTTGGGCTTAGAACTATTGTTGATTTTGCTCATACTCCCAACTCTCTGGACCATACCCTTTCTTCCTTAAAAAAAACCTCTAAAGGTCGATTAATTGTCATCTTTGGTGCCACCGGTGGTCGAGATCCCAGTAAACGTCCTCTCATGGGCCAAATCGCCTCAAAACTGGCTGATATTGCCATTATTACCGCTGACGACACCCGGGAAGAAAAAATTGAAACTATTAATCAACAAATCATTGCCGGTATCGATCTAGACAAATCTCAAAAAATTGACCCTGAACACCCCGAAATTAGTGACCCAAAAAAATTTCATTATGCTGATATTCCTAACCGTCAAGATGCCTTTAATTTAGCCATCGCTCTGGCCAAAGCCGGGGATACCATTGTTGCCTGTGGTAAAGGTCATGAAACTTCCATTCTTCACGGCAAAACTGACTATCCTTGGTCTGAAGCCGAAGCTTTTAGAACTGCTTTTAGACTTAAAAACGAACATGTATAACCTTACCAGCAATCTCAGTATTGAAGAAATTTATGAACAAGGTTGGTTGCCTCAACGCAATCAAGCCGGTTATTTTTACACTGATGACAATTGTAGTTGTCGCAGTCGACTTCAAGATTCGCAACTTTCATCAGAAAACCGTCGCATCCTCAAAAAAACCGATCGTTTTTCTTATAAACTACTTCCTCTTAAAGATTTCAAATATACTCCCGCTTTACAAAAACAACTCTCTACCTGGACTAAAACTCTAAATTGGAATTTTCCTGCCAGCAGTATCAAAACTGTTTTTACTAATCACATTTTTAATTTTGTCTATCTTTGGACCGATAATCAGCAACCTGACCATATTTGCGCCTACACCTTATGTTTTTTTTATGAAAACATTGTCCATGTGGCCTATGTTTTTTACGACCCCATTTACACTCACAGTGATCTACCTATCCGCTTACCTCTCCAAGTCTTCATTGACGCTCAAGAAAAACAATTAAAATACTGTTACTTTGGTCGTTTTAATCCCGAAACTAAACTGGGTTTTTATAAGCGTAATTTTCCTAACTTTGAATATTTTGTTAAAGGCAAATGGATATCTTATAATTAGGTAATGCACATTCATATCTTAGGTATTGCTGGCTCCATGACCGCTCCTTTAGCCTTGGCTTTAAAAAAGCAAGGACATCAGGTTACCGGTTCCGATCAAGACCAGATTTATCCACCTTTCAGTACTCAACTCAAAAATGCCCTGATTCCTATTAATAAAACTGAAATCAGTAATCATATTGATCTGGCTATTATTGGCTCATCTTACAAAGCCTTCGACCGCACTCGCAAAGAATTTGTTCGGATTAAACAAGCAAAAATTCCTTATATCTCCGCCACCAAATATATTGCTAAAAATATAGTTAAAAATAATTCTATAATTATTGCCGGATCATACGGTAAAACTACCATTACTGCTGCCACTGCTTTTTGTCTGACCAAACATGGTTTAGACCCCTCTTTTATGTTTGGTGGAGAAGCAAAAAATAAACTTCCCTCACTTCACTTTGCTACCGGCAATTGGTCTGTAGTCGAAGGCGATGAATCCATTAACGGCCAAGACACTATGGCCAAATTTCTGTATTATCCAGTTAAATATTTGATTATCACTAGTGCTAACTGGGAACATCGTGACAGTTATCAAAGTGAGACTGAAAATCTCAAGGCCTTTGAAAAACTGATTAAAAAAGTTCCCAAAGACGGACTGATTGTCTACAACCCTCGCAATAAAAAACTTCATCAAATTATTAAATCAGCCCAAGCCCCTGTTGTTGCCTATCAAGCTATTAAACATCCAATTTCTCTTCTGGGTCAATATAATCGACAAAATTTAGGTGCTGTCGAAACTCTCTGTCAACATCTTAATTTACCCACTAAGACAACCATTGCTGCTCTCAAAGATTTTAAAGGTATTAAACGTCGCCTGGACATCCTCGCTCAAAATCAAGATTATCTTTTTATTGATGATTTTGCTCAATCTCCAGACAGAATTGCCACCGCTCTTAAAACCATTAGAAGTCACTTTCCCAATTGGAATCTAAAAGTTTTTTACGAAAGTCACGCCTCTTTCATGCAAAACAAAGACTTTGTTAAAAAACTGGCTCAGGCTTTTAAAAATATAACCGAAGTGGTTATTTTTAAACTCAAAATCAATCCGGATCCCACCCAACGTATCACCGCTGCCGACTATCTTAAACACATTCCCAATAGTCTCTATATCCCTCTCACCCCAGACCTCTTAACTCATTACCAAAAGACCTTAAAAAAGGGAGAGATACTGGTCCATTTTTCTTCCGGTGGGATTGAAGGTTTAAATGCTTTCCAAAAAATTATTAATTTAAAAACTCGCCATGTCTAGATATGTTATCAACGGCGGACAGCCTCTCGCGGGTGAAGTCTCTATCCGTGGAGCCAAAAACGCCAGTTATAAAGAAATTATTGCTTCACTTTTATCCGAAGATATCACTGAAATTTATAACATACCTCAAATCTCCGATGTTAAAATTACCAAAAGTATTGCTAAAAGTCTGGGTACTGTTATCACCCAAACCGGTGAACACTCACTTTCACTGCATACTCCTAAAATTAAATCCCACACTGTTCCTCACGGCACCGGAGAAAAATCTCGTACCTCNNCCCGGTGGTGACCGTTTGGGTACCCGACCTCTCGACCGTCTTTTTGATTGCTATAAATCAATGGGTATCGAAACCAATTTTGTTGATGATCTGATGATTTTCGAAGCCAAAAAGCTCCAACCAACTCATTATGTTTTTAACAAACCCAGTCATACCGTTACTGAAGTGGTGGTTATGACTGCCGCCCTCATCCCCGGACAAAGTATTTTTGAAAATACTGCCATTGAACCTGAAATTGATGATTTAATCAGCATGTTAAATTCTATGGGGGCTGATATTTCTCGTGATACCACCAATCCCAAAACTATCATTGTCAATGGTGTTCCCAAACTTCACGGTACTGTTCATCAAGTCATCTCTGATCGCAATGAAGCTGTTACTTTTATGTGTGCCGCTCTGGCCACCAAAGGTTCTGTTAATGTCCTGCGAACCGACCCTAAGATCTTAAAAACTTTCTTGGACACTATTGAAACTATGGGTGCCAAGGTTAACCGCGGTCGAGACGAAGTCTCTGTTTCCTGGGTTAGACCCCTGAAAGCTATAGATATTGAAACTGCCCCCGAACCTGGTTTTATGACCGA
>DBPM01000018.1:462-5488 GCA_002304845.1 Candidatus Shapirobacteria bacterium UBA1420 | reverse complement strand
GATAAACCAGAATATTTTCATGGAGTTAAAATTTACGGACCGGTTAAATTAAAACCCCAAGATTTAGAAATTAACGATCTTCGTGCCGGCGCCTGTATTACCATCGCCGCTCTCACTGCCCAGGGAGAAAGCACCATCAATAACGTTGAATTAATTGAAAGAGGTTATGAAAAATTAGCTGAACGTTTGGCCTCCTTAGGTGCTAACATAAAATACATTAAAATATGATTCACCTCTATCTCGGACTACTTTTATTTGCTTTCATAGTCACCAGTATTTTGGTTGTTCCTTACATTAATCTGCTCTATCGACTAAAATTTCAACGCCAAAATCAACAAACTCGTGATTTCCAAAATCACCGCACCCCCATTTTTGATAAATTTCACGGTCAAAAAGTCGGTACTCCGGTAGGTGGTGGATTGCTAGTTATTGCCTCAGTTTGCGCTCTTTTTCTTTTACTTTTCCCTTTACTAAAAATGTCAGGCATTTTTATTTCCAGTAATTTCACATTATCACAAGAAATATTCGTAATTTTCTTTACTTTTATTAGCTTCGCCTTCTTAGGCCTTTATGATGATGTGCTTAAGTTTTTTAACTTCAAAAAAACCGGTTTCTTTGGTCTCAGAATGAAACACAAGCTAATTTTACAGATATTTTTAGCCTTGTTTATATCCTTATTTATCTACCTAAAAATGGGTATCAATTTTATTTATTTACCTTTTTTGGGTGCTGTTAACTTAGGTATTTTCTTTATCCCTATTTCCACCAGTCTTATCGTAGCCTTTTCTAATTTTTTTAACATTAGCGACGGTCTCGATGGTCTCTCTTGCGGTATGCTCTTAATCTCTCTTTTTGCTTTTTGGATTTTAGCCAGCTCTTCTTTAGATACTCCAATCTCACTTTTTCTCTCACTTTGGATCGGCGCTTTGATTGCCTTCCTTTATTTTAATGTTTATCCAGCTAGAATTTGGTTGGGAGATGTTGGTGCCCTCTCCTTTGGAGCTACTTTTGCCGTCATCGCCATCCTATTAGGTAAAGTTGTCCCTCTCCTAATTGTCGGTTCTCCTTTTATTGTTGAAGGCATGAGCAGCGCCCTCCAAATTCTCAGTAAAAGCTATCGTCACCGAAAACTTTTTCCCGCCGCTCCCATTCATTTAACTCTCCAAAAAATTGGCTGGGAAGAACCTAAAATTGTTTTTCGAGCCTGGTTAGCCACCATTATATTAGCAATCTTTGGTCTATGGTTAGGTCTAAATTAGCAGAACTCCGTCAAGAAGCTAACAAATACATCGGCATCCCTTATTTTATGAATGTCTCTAAAAAATACCATCCTGAACTGGTCATGGTGGGCAAGGGCAGTGCCAAAGAAATCGCGCTCAAAACCATTGAATTTGCTAACTTGGAAAATAAAAAAATTATGGATATGACTCCTCAGGAAATTTACAATTTTCAAAAAAAACACCGTTTAGGTATTGATTGTTCCGGCCTCTCCGTGCATCTTTTGAATTTTTATCTGGGTACTCGTTTTAACCCTCGCAAAACCTCTGCCAATATCCTCACCTCCACCCCATTATCTAAAAAAATTAACATTTCAGAAGCAGACACTGCTAATCTCATTCGCCAAGAAAAAGGCGGACATGTGATTTTTATTATTGAAAAAATCGGTGACAAAATTATTTACATCGAAAGCTCTCGCTCCGGTCGTAAAGTCCACTACGGCGAATTCGATATCCATGACAAATCATTTAAATACAATGGTATCTACCGAATTACTTCTCCTCAATCAATTCCCGATATTTTAATGGACTAAGAGATAAAATTTCAATCTCAGTCCCGCATTCACTACATTCCAAAATATCTCCCACTTGTAGCTTTGTATATTTAATTTCACTGCCACAATCAGGACATTTAATTTTACTTTTAACCCCTTTCATAAATATTAGCTAAAATATAACTACGCTCTATTATAATATGACCCCCCTTCAAAATATTAATTCAGTTTATTTTAAAAGAGAGGATCTTAATCCTACCGGCTCTGCCAAAGATCGAGCTCTCCAAGTACAATTAAAAAAACTTCTCCGTCTCGGTTATAAAAATGCCGTTATTTCCTCTACCGGCAACGCAGCTATTTCTGCAGTCCATTTTTGTCACCAAGAGGGGATTGATCTCACTGTTTTCGTCTCTCCCAAAATCAATCCTCAAAAATTGAAACTAATCAATACTTCAGTTATTCACAGTTCCAAAGCCATCAGTGATGCTATCAAATTTAGTCAAGAGCACAATGCGTATTTACTTCGTCAATCAACCGATCCCGCCGCTCTTTTAGGCTACCAGGAAATCGGTACCGAAATTCTTAAACAATTACCTCCGGTCACCAGTGTCTTTGTCCCTACCGGCAGTGGTACTACCCTTTTAGGTATCGCCCAAACCCTACCTAAAAACGTCAAAATTTTTGCCGCCCAATCCGCCTACAATCCCACTCTGGCCTCCGCTTTTAATCTTGATTGTCAGCCAGAAAAAACCAATCTCACTGATGCCTTAACTGTTAAATATCTCCCTCTGAAACAAAAATTAATTAAAACTCTCCAACAACATTCCTCTTCTCCAATCATCGTCAGCAACCAAGAAATTATCACCGCTCAAAAAATAATTGACTCCTTACCTGTATCCACCGAATCTGCTCTCGCTGTAGCTGCCTATCTCCAAGCCAAACATGATCCCTCTGTCGGTCAATATCCGGTTATTATTTGTACCGGCACTAAACGTTAATGAATCCCGAAACCTTACTTAATCAATCCGGTTTTGATTTTTATTTCTTGGTCGTAGAACCGTTTTTAGCTATTGATCTACCGGAACTAAAAAATTTTCACTCTTTGTTTTTACCCCAACTTAAGGTTAAAAATAGTGGTTACTTACTCTCCCAACCCATTATCAAAAAACAAATTCAATCATCACCCAAACCATTAATTATTCCCTTTAAACCCTCTGCCAAAATCGAACATCTCTGTCGCCAACATCACTGGACACTGGCGGCCAACCCCGCCAAACTTAATCGTCTTTTGGAAGACAAAGTTAAATTTTACCAACTTTGTCATCAAAAAAAACTTCCGGTTATCAACAGTCTTGTCGCCCCCTTTAATCAAAAAAATTTTGTTTTGGCTCAAACACAATTTGGTCCGGATTTAGTGTTACAAAGTCACTTTGGTTGGGCCGGCAACAGTACTCATTATTTTAAAGATTTTTCTCAAGCCAAAAAAATTATCCCTCTCGGACAGTTGATGAAATTTTCCCCTCGTCTGAAAGGTTTTACCGTTCTCAACAATGCTTGTCTCACCCGTCACGGACTTTTACAAAGTCCTCCCGCCCTCCAAATTACCGGTCTCTTTCCTCTCACCCAAAATCCCTTTGCCACTGTTGGTCGCCAATGGCCCAGTAATTTAAGTGCTTCTCAAATTAAAAAAATTCAAAAAATTACCCAAGACTTTGCCGATAAAATTCTTCAACCTCTTAATTATCGAGGTTTTTTTGGTCTCGATTTTTTTGTCCAAGATCAAGAAATGTATCTTTTGGAATGCAACCCTCGCCTGACTGCTTCCTTTGCTTTTTACACCCACCTAGAAAAGAAATCTGGTCTTGAACCTCTTTTTTATTATCACCTCTTAGAATTTGCCGGCCTAGATTATTCTCTCAACACTCAATCTCTACAGCAAAAAATCAATCGGGCTAAAATTATTGGTACCGAATTAACCCAAAGAAATTCGCAAGGTACCACTATTAAAAAAATGCAATATTTTAAACCGGTAGTTATTGATTCAGTTCTCAGCGATTTTACCTGATGAAAAACTCCCTGCTCTTTGTCTATGCCCTGGCTCTCAGTTTTATAGGCTTACTCTTCATGTCCTCCGCCTCTTTATTTGAAGCGGAAAAAACTATTGGTGATCCCTATTTTTTTATCAAAAGACAACTGCTCTGGTTAATCTTAGGCATCATTGTCATGTTGATTACTTCCAAACTTAATCTTAATCTGGTCAAAGAAAATTCCTTTCGCTTCTATTTACTTTCCGTTATTTTTCTAATTTTAGTTCTTATTCCCGGTATCGGAGTCAAAGTTTTGGGTGCCCGTCGTCAAATTGATCTGGGATTTTTTAATTTTCAACCCTCAGAACTTTTTAAACTTGCCTCCGTTATCTTTTTTTCTTATCTCTTCACTTTACCCGAACATAGAAATATCAGTAGCCTCTTTCTTTATTTAGGTCTGCCTTTAATTCTCATTATTCTTGAACCTAATCTCAGTACCACTCTCTTAATTGCCTTGATTGTAACCGCTATTTATTTTCTTTCGGGCGCCAAAATCACTAATCTTTTTTTAGTCGGTCTAATCCTGACTGTTTTTGCCGCTATTTTTATTTTCACCTCTCCTTATCGCCTTAATCGCGTCAAAACTCTCTTACAACAACAAAACAATCAAGATTTAAGTTACCACAGTGAACAAATCATTCTTTCCCTGGCTTCCGGGGGTATCAGTGGTAAAGGTTTTGCCAACTCTGATCATAAATATAAATTTCTACCCAAAATCAGCACTGATTCAATTTTAGCCATTATCGGTGAAGAAACCGGCTTTATTGGTCTAGCCTTAATTACTTATCTGTTTTTAATTCTTATTTCCCGACTCATGCGCTTATCTCAAGTCGCCAAAGATGATTACGAAAAACTCTTGGTGGGTGGTATTGCCGTTTGGATCGCCCTCCAGGGACTAATTAATTTTGCCGCCATTGTGGCTTTGATTCCTCTCACTGGGATTCCTTTTCCCTTTATTGCCTACGGAGGCTCATCTTTAATCAATCTTTTTGCCGCCTTAGGTTTGGCTATCAATATCGAAAAGAAGTACTCGCAATTGTTATACTCAAATCATGATCGCCACTCGAAAAATTCTGCTCACCGGCACTCACATCACTCCCGCCGTTGAACTCATTCACCAACTTCATGCCGATACCGATTTTCATTGGCAAATTTCTTATATCGGTCG
>DBPM01000018.1:0-437 GCA_002304845.1 Candidatus Shapirobacteria bacterium UBA1420 | reverse complement strand
AAATTTTATGGCATTCTCTGTGGTAAATTTGATCGTCGTTGGTTACCCAATACTCTCAAAGGTATTCCTCAAATTTTCTCCGGTTTTTTTGATGCTTACAAAATTCTTTCTACCCTTAAACCTGCCATCGTGGTTTCTTTTGGTGGTTATGTCTCAGTACCGGTAATTTTTGCTGCCTGGCTTTTAGGTATCAAATCCATTACTCATGAACAGACTAAAACTCTCAGTTTGTCAACCCGTCTCAGCACTCCTTTTTCTCAATTTATTGCCCTCTCTTTTCCTCACCATTCTACCAATCCTAAATATGTTCTCACCGGTAACCTTTTACGTCGAGATATTTTTAAAAGTACCAGTAAAAAATATAAAAAATATGAAAACTTGCTTAAAAAAATTCCTCTGATTTATCTGACTGCCGGTAATCAAGGTTCCCAACATCT